>JBQCFV010000302.1:0-4701 GCA_051958695.1 Chitinophaga sp.
TCCCCAGCGTGATCAATTCCCAAAGGCTGGTTTCGCGTATATCCGTGCCCGTGTTACCGTACAGCTGGCTCCGCACCGTCGTAACGGAGCTGCCTTTTTTCAGGGAGCCGGACGTGAACATGCCTTCGAACTTCAACCTGAGCTGGAAATCGTACAGCCCGAATATATGTTCCACGGAAAGGTTCAGGTCACCGCCGGACATATCGCTCAGCGTGCCCAGCCGGAACTTCGCGTTGCCGTCCGGGTTCTTCGCCGCTATCACTTCTTTGGCGCTGGCGTAAGCGGACGCATTGTCGCCGAACCAGAGGTACGCACGGGCCTGCAGGGCCTTTACCGCGAAGTAGTTCATCCGCAGATAACGATAGGCGGCGTAGGTATTCGTTCCCGCAATGGGGGAATTGGCGCGGTCCGGGCTGGAGAGGTCGGCCTGCGAATAACGGGTAAAAGGATCTGCGTCTTTCAGCAGCGCAGCGGCTTCGGTGAGGTCGTTGAGCAGCTCCGTTTTGTATTGCTCGAAAGAAAGATGCTGGTTCGGCTCCTTTGATACCTTCTTCAAATACGGCAGCACGGTGCCGCCGGGAATCTCGCCCGGCACCGGCCCGAAAAGCCGCAGCAGGTCGAGGTGGCAATAGGCGCGCAATGCGAGGCATTCGCCTTTCATCATTTCGTAGGAACCTTCGGACAGGAACACGTCGCGGCGGTTATCTACCTCTCCGAGGATGGCATTGATGCTCGAGACGACCTTATACTCCTGCCCATACATGCTGGCCAGCGCGTTCTGCACGCCTTTATCGGCATAGTTGAAAAGGCCCAGGTATTGTTCGGTGGATTTGCTGGTGACATCCCAGGAAGAGGTGAGCCGCTCGATCGTGCCGAAGGTCATGTTCTGCCCGTATGCTTCAGGCGATTTCAGCTGGATGTACACGCCGGTGAGCGCATCCTGGAAACCGCTTTCCGTACTAAAAAGCACGTCTGCCGGCATCTGCGTCTTCGGCTGAACGGTCAGCCATTTTTTGCAGGAGGTACCGCATATGGCGATGCCCAGCAGCCCTGCGATCATATATTTCATCGGTGTCATAAAACACTAATTTGCTGGTTAGAATAAAGCGTTAACGGTAAGGGACAGCTGCCGGGAGAAAGGATAGGTAGTACCCCTTTCGCGGCGTACGGTGGACAGGTAAAAAACGTCGGCCATGTTGAGGGAGAAAGACAATGCTTCCATCTTCAGCCTTTTCGCGAACGCGCTTTTTACGTCGTACTGGAAGTTGGCGTTCTGCATGGTCAGCGTTTTTTCGTCCTGCACAAAACGGGAGGTCCTGTTCGTGGGCGCTGTTACCAGCAGGCCTTTGAAGGCCGCGATATCGCCGGGCTTCTGCCAGCGGCTCTCGTACACGCGGGCATCCACGTTATAGTCGTAATCCGCGTTCTCCACCTTTTCGATCAGCGTCTGGTTGTACAGCTGGCCGCCGAAGCGGTAACCGAAGGAGAGGTTCATGGAGAAGTTCCTGTAACGCAGCATGGTGCTGAAGTTGCCGAAGTACGCCGGCTCGCTGATGCCGCTTGCGCGCAGGTCCAGCGAGCTCCAGGTGTAGGTGGGCTGGCCGTCCTTGTCCAGGTACATTTCCTTGCCGGTGCTGGGGTCTATGCCGAGTGAAGGCACTACCCAGATGGTGTTGGAAGAATATCCCTCTTTGTAAAGAATGCCGGGCACTGCGCCTTTTTCATTCTCGGCGCTTTTTTGCGCGGTTTTCAGGGCCTGGGAGATCTGCACGATGCGGTTCACGTTATGCACGAGCGCGCCGCTGACGCTCCAGGTGAGGCCCTTCCGTACGTTGCGCACGAGAAACGCGGTGGCTTTCAGTTCAATCCCGCGGTTCTCCAGCTTCCCGATGTTTTCGATATAGTTGGAGAAGCCGCTGGATGCAGGGAGATCAACAGAGGATATAAGGCCGTTGGTGGTTTCGATGTAATAATCCGCTACGAAGTTGAAGCGGCGGTTGAAAAGCTCGCCTTCGAGGCCCACGTCGTAGTTCATTTTCTGCTGCCATTTCAGGGATTCGTTGCCCAGGCCCATAAGGTAAGAGCCCGTCCAGTTGTAATACCGGTCGTTGGTATAATACTGGTAGGTGGACAGGGCCTGGTAAGCGTTGAAGTTCTGCGAGCCGGTAACGCCCATCGATCCGCGCAGCTTGAGGCGGTTGATGAATTTCAGGTCCTTGAACATGGGCTGCTTGTGCAGGTTCCAGCCGAGGCCGGCGGACCAGAAGGGCGCGAACCGGTTGAGCCTTCCGAATTGGGAAGCGCCGTCTGAGCGGAGGGAGAGATCGATAAAATAACGTTCGTCATAAGTATAGTTCACGCTCCCGGTAACGCCTACCGCGCGGGTAAGGCTTTCCGAGCCGCCCGGCTTGCTGCCTTCGGCGTATTGCAGCGCCATGGAAATAAAGTCGAAGTTAGGATTGGTAAAACCTTCCGCCCTGAAGCTGTAACCGGAGCCCCTGTTCTCGCGGATATTATAGTCCAGCCCCGCGAACACCGCATGCGAGCCGAACTGGCGGGTGTAGCTAAGGTTGGCGCTCGCATCGTAACGGAATCCTTTGGTTACGCCGTAATCATAGGAACCGCGGCGGAGGATGTTTTCCAGGTTGGTAAAACTGGTATGGTCCGCCGGGAGGAATTTGTCGGATTCGGCCATCGTTTTGGTGAGGCCCAGTCTTCCCCTGAAACGGAGGTCGGGATGGATCTGCCATTCCACGGAGAGATTGTTCGTGATGTCCGTGTTCTTCGAATCGTCGAAAGTATTCAGCGTAGCGTTGTACAGCGGATTGGTGGGCAAAGTGGTCCAGCGGTTGGTATAGATATAGGAACCGGGGTTGCCGAGCACTTTTCTTACACGGCCTTTTTCGTCGTAGGGAGACCAGTAAGGGTTCATCTTCGTGTAATCGGAGAAGGAACCGTAGGGAGATTCGGAGCTTTCGCCCAGCCCGATCAGCAGGTTGTTCGTAAATCGGATGTTCTTATAATAATAGCTAAGGTTGATGGTACCGTTGAAAGTACGGCGGGACGAGCATTACATCACGCCCTGGATATCGTTCACCTGCGCGGAGATGGAATAACGGAACGACCGGTCGCCGCCTTCCATGCGCACGTTGTGACGCTGGCCGATGCCGGTGCGCACGGGCTTTGAAAGCCAGTCGGTTTCCACGCCGCGGTTCACTTCGTTCAGCAGGTAATTGTAGTATTGTTTGAGCGGCACGTCGTTTTCCGCGCGGGCGTTGTCGTACAGGCCCACCTTGTATTCGAGGTCGAGCTTTTCGCGGGCGTTCAGCACATCGTAGGCGGTAAGGTCGGGCATTTCGATGTTGACGTCGCCGCGGTAGGACAAGCGCAGCTTGCCCGGTTTCGGCGCCCTGGTGGTGATCACGATCACGCCGTTGGCGCCGCGGGAGCCGTAGATGGCCGTAGCGGACGCGTCTTTCAGCATGGTAATGGATTCCACTTCGTTCTGGTTGATGTCCAGCAGCTTTTGCAACGTAGACTGGAAACCGTCGAGGATGATGAGCGGGGTGTTCATGCCCACGCGTGTTTCGTCCTGCAGCTCGTTCACATTGGGGAGGCTCGAGTTACCGCGGATCTGTATTTCCGGCAGGCGGTTCGGATTGGAGCCGAAGGCGTTGCTCTCCACGATGTTGAAGGAAGGGTCGATGTTGCGGAGGGAAGTGATCAGGTTGCGGTTGCCGAATGCCGCGAGCTGCTCGGCGGTAACGGTGGTTACGGCGCCGGTGAAGCTTTCTTTTTTACGGTTGAAGATACCGGTGGTCACCACCACTTCGTTGATCTGCTGCTGCGATCTGCTCAGCAGGATATTTAGCTTGCCCGGGCCCGTTACCCTTACTTCGCGCGGCGCGTATCCCTGGCAGCTTACCTGCAGGGTGATGGGGAACGCCCGCACTTCCAGTCTGAACGTACCGTCCGGCGACGACACGGCGCCGCTGGTGGTGCCTTTGATGCGCACGGTGGCGAACGGAATGCCTTTGCCCGCTTCGTCGCGCACGGCGCCGGTTATTTCCTGCAACGCTTTTTCAGCGGGTACGGTCACGGTGACCTTTTCATTGATCACCACCATTTTGTTGACGATGCGGTAAGTGAGCGGCTGGTTGCGCAGCACGATGTCCATCGCTTCAGGCAGCGTGGCGTTGTTCACTTCCACGTCCTGCGGCGACGATCTTCTTAATACCTTTTCGTCCCACATAAAGGAAAACCCGGTCTGCGCTTCCAGTTTGGCGAATATTTCTTTCAGCGAAGCGCGCTTCAGGCTAAGGCTGATCCGTTGTGCGGAAGCCGCACTGGCCTGAAGGCTTACAATAAGGAGTAGAATGGCGGCGATTTTCGTACGCCGTAACGCTCTCATGTACAGTCCGGCTGGCACATAAAAATGCCGGACCAAAAACGCAATTAATTGCATACATTTGGTTGGTTTTGGTTGATAAATAAACAGAACCTGTATTGGTTTATTAACCCGGCCTTAATAGCCGCTCCGTGAGTCAGACGGAGCGGTTTCTTTTTTCCCGGCCAATGTCTTTATGGTCTTACGATCAGTTTGCCGTTCTCCAGTCTGCAGTTCACGCCATATATATTCAACGCCTCGATCACGTCCGCTAGGCTTACATTCCTTCCAATAGTACCGCCGAATGAGCGTTT
>JBQCFV010000303.1:0-4797 GCA_051958695.1 Chitinophaga sp.
GGAAATTTTATGCTGAAGCGGACATGCGCGAGCTGATCAAATTCTGCGCGGACAGGCACATCCTGCTAGTGCCGGAAATAGACATGCCCGGTCATAGCGCCGCGTTCAAACGCGCGATGGGAACGGATATGCAAAGCGATAGCGGCCTCGCCACCGTCAAAAATATCCTCCGCGAATTTTGCGGCACGTACCAGCTGCCCTACATTCATATCGGCGGCGACGAAGTGCATATCAAAAACAAAAACTTCCTTCCCGAAGTGATCGCGCAGCTGCACGACGCAGGCAGAAAAACGATCGGCTGGAGCCCCGGCGGCAACGTGGGCGCGCAAACCATCCGGCAATTGTGGGGCGATAACGGCATTGCCGATACTTCGCTGCAGTACATCGATTCCCGGTATTTTTACATCAACCATATGGACCCGCTGGAAAGCGTGGTGTCCATTTATTTCCGGCAGATCGGCGACAGGGAGCGGGAAGATGCGAATGTCAAAGGCGGTACGCTTTGCCTCTGGCACGACCGCAATGTGAATAAGGAAGAAGACATGATGCGGATGAACCCCGTTTATCCCGCCATGCTGGCCTTTGCGGAAAAGACGTGGAAAGGCGGCGGTGAAAGAGGCGTACAGGTATATATTACGGATACGGCGGCATTCGCCGCGTTTGAACGGCGGCTGGAAACGCACCATCACCGGTACTTCCGGGACAAACCCTTCCCCTACAGCCCGCAAGCCGGCATCCAGTGGAAGCTCTATGGCCCCTACGACAACGGCGGCGATCTTTCCCGCAGCTTCGCGCCGGAAAACGGCGAGCTTCCCAAACCCGCCCTGGAAGCTACGGGTGGCACCATCATCCTTCGGCACTGGTGGGCGCCGCAGGTACGCGCCTGGCTTGCCGGACCCCGCGAAAATTCCACCTGGTACGCCACTACCCGCATCTGGAGCCCCTCCGATACTACAATCGGCTACTGGATCGGTTTTTACAATCTTTCCCCCTCACCCGCCACCGACACGCCGCCCGCGGGCGCCTGGGATAAAAAGGAAAGCAAAGTATGGGTGAACGGCCGGCTCATTTCACCGCCCGGCTGGAAAAGAGGCGGGCTGAAAGGCAACCTTGAAATACCGCTGGCGGACGAAGGCTACGAATATCGTCCTCCCACGCCCGTACAGCTCCGCAAAGGATGGAACACCGTACTCATCAAAGCGCCGGTGGGCAGCTTCAAAAGCAATGACTGGAACAATCCCGTAAAGTGGATGTTTACGTTCGTGCCCGCTCCTGTTGATGAATGACCGCGGTTATGCTACCTTTGCGGTATGCCGGTATTGCCATCACCCGATTATACAGCGCCCGTTCTGCTCAGGAACAGGCATTTGCTCACCATCTTTCCTTCGCTTTTCAGAAAGGTGAGCGCGGTGCGCTACACCCGCACGCGCATCCCCACGGCAGACAATGATTTCCTTGACCTCGATTTCAGCAGGACCGGCAGCAAAAAACTCGTCATCATCCTGCACGGGCTCGAGGGCAATTCCAAACGCCAGTACGTGACCGGCATGGTGCGCATCTTCAACGAAGGCGGCTTTGATACCGTTTCGATGAACTTCCGCGGGTGCAGCGGCGAAATAAACAACGCGCTCCGTTTTTACCATAGCGGGGAAACGGGCGATCTTCAAACCGTGATCGACCATGTACAGCAGGATTATGAAAGCCTGCACCTGGTAGGCTTTTCGCTTGGCGGCAGCATTACGCTGAAATACATCGGCGAGAAAGGCGCGGCTATTCCTGCCGCAGTGAAGTCGGCCGTGGGCATCTCCGTGCCCGTTGATCTGAAAGACAGTTCCTTCGAGCTGGAGAAACGGCACAATTCCATTTACATGAAACGTTTCATCCGCTCGCTCGGCGAAAAACTCGTGATCAAAGCGCGGCGCTACCCTGAAAAGATTTCGCTGGAAGATTTCGGCTCCATCCGCAACTTCCGCCAGTTCGACGACCGGTATACCGCTCCCATTCATGGTTTCAGGGATGCGGAAGAATACTGGGCAAAAAACAGCTCCAAACAATTCCTGCCCCGCATCGCTATTCCCACACTGCTTATCAATGCGCTGGACGATCCTTTTCTCGGGAAAGGCAGCTTCCCGTACGCGGAAGCGGAAGCCAATACAAACTTTCATCTTGAAACACCCGCAACAGGCGGCCACGTTGGTTTTGTGACCTTTTCAGGGAAACATTACTGGTCGGAGCGGCGGGCTTTCCAGTTTATCCGCGAGCATTCCTGACGAATAGTATTTATCAATTAACGGTGAAATATTGCCCCGCTGTTTTTCATATTTGCGTTTGCAATTCCTGCTTCTTCGTAAATTTGGAATATGGAAAAGATCCAGTCGCTCGAAGAATTTTACCGCGCCAAGCAGCTTACCATGCCCTCCGGCATCAGCAGGGAGCTGGGGCATTTCAACGTGTTCAACGCGGAAGAGTTTGTGGGCCGCCATGCAAAACCCCTGCCTTACAGCCGTAAGGATTTTTATAAAGTGGCTCTCGTCAGTGGCCGCAACCGCTATTATTTTGCTGACAAGACCATTGACGTGGAAGAGCACGCGCTGATGTTCGCCAATCCGCAGGTGCCTTACCAGTGCGATGCGCTGGACGAAAACCAGAGCGGCTACTTCTGTATTTTCACCGACGCTTTTTTTCATCACTTCAGCAGCACGCGCCCTACGGATTATCCTTTGTTCAAACCCGGCGGCCAGCCGGTGGTATTTCTGCCGCAAAGCCAGGTGCAGCCTGTAAAAGATATCTTTGAAAAGATGCTGGCGGAGATCCGTTCCGATTATCAATATAAATACGACCTGCTGCGCAACTACGCGATGGAGCTGATACATATGGGCATGAAGCTGCAGCCCATCGCGGTTTCTCCCGCGCATTCCAATGCGGCTTTGCGTATATCCGCCCTGTTTTCCGACCTGCTGGAAAGACAGTTCCCCATCGAATCGCCCATGCAGCAGGTGAACCTGCGCACCGCCATCGATTTTGCTTCGCAATTGTCCGTGCACGTGAACCATCTCAACAAAGCATTAAAAGACGCCACCGGCAAATCCACTTCCGAGCTGATCGCCGAGCGGCTGGTGCAGGAAGCGAAAGCCCTGCTGAAACATACGGATTGGAACGTTTCCGAGATCGGCTACTGTCTTGGGTTCCAGGAACCCGCGCATTTCAACAACTTCTTCAAGAAAAAAACGCAGATCACTCCCCGCAGCTTCCGTGCCGCTTGATTTTGCAATTTTTGGTTTGATATCGTTAACGGGCGTGCTTCCGTGCAGCTCCCCATCACGTTTTACCGTTTCCTTGTGCGTTCATACCGGTATTTTGCGTATCTTTGCCGCATTCTTATATCCCCTCTCCGCAGAAAAGGTTTATCCCCCTCCGCAGTTAGGTTCACTTAAAATGATGTGTGGATATACAATCTAGCCATCCTTCCCTTCTTTCGAGCAGGATTGTTAGCATCGTTTTAAACTTAAATCAAACATATTGTCATTCGAGAAATTAAGTCTCATCGCGCCCATTTTGCGCGCGCTTGAAACGCAAGGCTATAGTACGCCTACACCTATCCAGACGCAAGCCATTCCCATCGTGCTCGCGCAGAAAGACCTCCTGGCATGCGCCCAGACCGGCACCGGCAAAACCGCCGCGTTCGCCATTCCCATCCTGCAATTGCTTTAGAAAGAAAAGCAGGCGGCCGCAACGCCGGACAGGCATATCAAAACGCTGATCCTTACGCCTACGCGCGAGCTGGCCATCCAGATCGCGGAGAACATCAGGGATTACGGCGCGCACACCGGTCTTAAACACCTCGTGATATTCGGCGGCGTATCTGCGCATACGCAGATACAAACCCTGAAACAGGGCACCGACATCCTGATCGCCACGCCGGGCAGGCTGCTCGACCTCTGGCAGCAGGGGCACATCAACCTGCGGAACATCCGCCAGTTCGTGCTCGACGAAGCAGACCGCATGCTTGACATGGGTTTTATCCACGACGTAAAAAGAGTGATCACCAAGCTGCCCGAAAAAAGGCAGACGCTGTTCTTCTCCGCCACCATGCCTTCCGAGATCGCAGGCCTGGCCGATTCCATCCTTACCAACCCTGAAAAGGTAGCGGTAACGCCGGTATCGTCCACCGCGGAGAAAGTAGAGCAGCAGCTTTATTATGTGGACAAAAGCTCCAAGCGCGCGCTGCTGATACATGTGCTGAAAGATCCCGCCATTGTGAGCGCGCTCGTGTTTACCCGTACCAAGCACGGTGCGGACAGGGTGGCGAAAGAGCTGAACAAATCCGGCATACAGGCCAGCGCCATTCACGGCGACAAGTCGCAGAACAGCCGCCAGCGCTCGCTCACCGACTTCAAAGCCGGCCGCATCCGCGTGCTGGTAGCGACCGACATTGCCGCCCGCGGCATCGACGTGGACAACCTGAGCCATGTGATCAACTTTGAAATTCCCAACGTACCGGAAACTTACGTACACCGCATCGGCCGTACGGGACGCGCTGGTTCCAGCGGTATCGCGCTTTCGTTCTGCGAAGCGGAAGAAAGGCCTTACGTGAAGGACATCGTTAAAGTGATCGGGCAGAGCATACCGGTGGTGAACGGCCACCCCTTCCCGCCGAGCGAAAACCCGGTGGAGAAACCCGCGCCCGCAGTGCAGATGCGCCAGTCTTCCAGCCAGCAGCTTAACGGCAGGAAGAAGAATAATAAACACAAATGGCACGGCCGGCCGCAGCAAAAACAGCAGAACTAACGTATATTC
>JBQCFV010000304.1:0-2045 GCA_051958695.1 Chitinophaga sp.
AGCGTCGGAATCATAAAAAGGTATAAGAAGAAAACAGGGCTCCGGCGCGATTGTGTCTTTATGAGTAGGTGCGATCATTGGAGCGGGGCTCTTTTCACTTACATGCATTGCTGCGGCTGAAAACGCCGGGCCGGCCGTAACCATTTCATTTGTTCTTGCAGCGCTGGGCTGCGCATTCGCAGGGCTTTGCTACGCGGAGTTCGCGTCCATGATACCCGTTGCGGGCAGCGCATATACGTATTCCTATGCTACCATGGGCGAGTTCATCGCCTGGATCATCGGTTGGGACCTTGTGCTGGAATACGCGCTGGGCGCGGCTACCGTGGCCGTAAGCTGGTCGCGTTACCTGTTGGAGTTCCTGCACAATTTCGGCATTCACATCCCGCACCAGCTGGCGGCATCGCCCTGGGAAGTCGTAAAAATGAGCGACGGCACCATGATCGAAGGCGGCCTGTTCAACCTGCCCGCCGTGATCATCATCCTGCTGCTTTCGCTGCTGCTGATCAAAGGCACGCGCGAATCCGCCGGCATGAACAACTTCCTCGTGATCCTCAAAGTATCCGTGGTGATACTTTTTATCATACTCGGCTGGAGCCACATCGACCCCGCCAACTACGACCCGTACATTCCCGCCAACACGGGTAAATACGAAAACTTCGGCTGGACGGGCATTGCTACCGGCGCGGCCGTGGTGTTCTTTGCCTTCATCGGGTTCGACGCCGTATCCACCGCCGCCCAGGAAGCCAAGAACCCGCAGAAAGGCATGCCCATCGGCATTCTCGGATCGCTGGTGGTGTGTACGGTGCTGTATGTGCTGTTCGCCCACGTAATGACCGGCCTGCTCAACTACAAATTATTCGCCGGCGACGCCAAACCCGCCGCCACGGCCTTCGCGCAAACCGGTTACGACTTCCTGCAAACGGGCCTCATCGTCGCCATCCTCTGCGGCTACACCTCCGTGATGCTCGTGATGCTCATGGGGCAAAGCCGCGTGTTCTATTCCATGAGCAAGGACGGACTGCTGCCGAAATTCTTCAGCGACATTCATCCCAAATTCAGAACGCCCTGGAAAACGAATATTTTCTTTATGTTCTTTGTATGCCTCTTCGCCGGCCTCGTACCGGTAAGCGATCTCGGCCATATGGTGAGCATCGGCACCCTGTTCGCCTTCTCGCTGGTATGCGTGGGCGTGATGATCATGCGGAAAAAAATGCCGGAAATTCCCCGCGCATTCAAAACGCCGCTGGTGCCCTTCGTCCCGATCATGGGCATTCTCGTATGCGGCTACCTGATGTATTCGCTTCCCAAAGAAAGCTGGTACCGTCTCGCGATCTGGCTGGGCATCGGTCTGCTGATCTATTTCACCTATAGCAAAAAGAACAGCAAGCTGGGCAATCCCGAATAATATTCAGATATTATACATAACCGGCGGGGACGTATCGTAAAAATGATGCGTCCCCGCTTTGTTTGATAGTTAATCGGGAGAATTTAATATTTTTGCACCCGTCGTTACCGGGGATTTGGCCCGGGAAGAATAATTACAATATTTTATGGGACGTATTTTTGAAGTAAGAAAACATACCATGTTCGCCCGGTGGGACCGCATGGCCAAACAATTTACCCGTATCGGTAAAGAAATTGCAATTGCGGTAAAGATCGGCGGCCCCGACCCTGATAATAACCCGGCGCTGCGCCGCTGCTACCAGAACGCGAAGGGCGTGAACATGCCGAAAGACCGCGTGGAAGCCGCTATCAAACGCGCGATGGGCAAAGACAAGACCGATTATGAAGAAGTTGTGTACGAAGGCTACGCGCCGCATGGCGTGGCCGTAATGGTGGAAACCGCCACGGACAATGCCACCCGCACCGTCGCCAACGTACGCATGCACTTTAATAAAATGGGCGGAAGCCTTGGCAACAGCGGTTCCGTTGGATTTATGTTCAACCGCATCGGGGAGTTCAAGATAAAGAATGAAGGGCAGGACCTGGAAGAGCTGGAGCTGGAGCTGATCGATTTCGGCCTGGAAGAGATCGGTGAGGACAGC
>JBQCFV010000305.1:0-3658 GCA_051958695.1 Chitinophaga sp.
AGACGAAGCCTGGAAAGAGCACCTGCGCGCGATGGACGACCTGAAACAGTCCGTGCAAAGCGCCGTGTACGAACAGAAAGACCCGCTGCTGATCTACAAGTTCGAAGCGTTCGAGCTGTTCAAACAGATGAGCACGGACTACAGCAAAGAGATCGTGTCGTTCCTCTGCAAGTGCGGTATACCCGGCCAGCAGGGCGAATCCACCGAGATCACCGAAGGCCGCGAGGAAAAGACCGACATGAGCCGCATGCGTGCTACGCACCAGGAATTTGACGACAACGGAGGCGCTCCCGCCCGCGCAGGCGCGCGCCGCGAAGAATACGGTCCCGCCACCGCCGAAGAGCACAAGCCCGAACCGGTGCGCGTAGGCCCCAAAGTAGGCAGGAACGATCCATGCCCCTGCGGAAGCGGCAAAAAATTCAAGAACTGTCACGGTAAAGACCAGTAATATATCATTACACAATTTATTCAAACGGAGTTACCGGGGCAGCCTGCGTAGCTCCGTTTATCCTTTAGGTTAAACCGTCCGCCATGAACATCAACCGCTATATAGACCACACTGTTCTCAAGCCCCTTACTACCGTGGAGGACATCAAAACCCTCTGCATACAGGCGGTGGAATACGATTTTGCGGCCGTTTGCGTGCCGCCTCCCTTTGTAAAGCTCGCCAAGACCTTCACCGGCGGCACCAACACCAAAGTAGCCACCGTTACGGGTTTCCCCTTCGGCTATTCCGCCATTGAGGCCAAAGTGGCCGAAAGCGTGCTGGCCATCATCGACGAGGCCGACGAGCTGGACATGGTGGCCAACCTGATCGCCATCCGCGGCGGCGACTGGGACTATCTCGAAAAAGAGATCGCCACCATCATGCCCATTGTGCGGAATAAACAGCGAGTCATAAAGGTGATCATAGAAAGTGGCATATTATTGGAGGAAGAGATCGTGAAATGCTGCGAACTGTACGGCCGCTACGGGGTGGATTTTGTAAAGACCTCCACCGGCTACGCCGAAAAAGGCGCTTCCGTGGAAGCGGTGACCCTCATGCGGAAACACCTGCCGGCCAATATTCAGATAAAGGCTTCCGGCGGGATTCGTACATTTGCCTTTGCCCGGGAGCTGATCAACGCCGGTGCTTCGAGAATAGGTGCGAGCGCCAGCGTGGAGATCATGAAACAGGCGGTCGCCGCGCAATAACGGGCGCCGTTAAACAATTGTGCAAGTAAAAGATTTACATATGATGTTAAGAACAGGCTGTCTCGTCCTTTTTCTGTTTTCCGCCGCCGCCACGCTGCGCGCGCAGAACGTCGTTACCGGCGACGGGAACATCAAAGTAGTGAAAGACAGCCGGATAGACATCCTCATCAGGAAACAGATCTACATCAACAACCTGGCCATCCGCAACCAGCCCGGCTTCCGCGTGCAGGTGCTCACCACCAACAAACGCAACGCCGCGCTCGACGCCAAGGCCAAGGTCATGCAGCTGTACCCGGAACATCGCAGCTATGTAGATTTCGAAGCCCCCTATTTTAAAGTGCGCATCGGCGATTTCAAAACACGGGACGAAGCCACCGAGCTGCGCAACAAACTGTCCGACCTGTTTAGCGGCGGCGTGTTCGTGGTGCCTACCATCATCAACGTGTCACCGGAAAAAGAATTAGAATGAAGCAACGGATCAAATCCCTGGCCAGTGAATACGCACCGGACCTGATTGCCTGCAGACGACATTTACATTCCCACCCGGAACTCTCTTTCCAGGAATATGAGACCTCGAAGTTCATCCAGCAAAAGCTGGACGAATACGGCATACCCTATCGCGCAGGCGTTGCGGGCACCGGCATCGTGGCGCTCATTGAAGGGAAGAACCCTTCTTCCAAAGTGATCGCCCTTCGCGGCGACATCGACGCGCTGCCTATCGAAGAAGCCAACGAAGTACCTTACAAGTCGCAACGCCAGGGCGTCATGCACGCCTGCGGCCACGACGTGCACACCACCGTGGCGCTCGGCGCCGCAAGAATATTGCAGCAGGTGCGCAATGATTTTGAAGGCACCGTAAAAATATTGTTCCAGCCGGGTGAAGAAAAACATCCCGGCGGGGCCAGCCTTATGATCCGCGACGGCGCGCTCGAAGATCCCAAACCGCAGGCCATTCTCGGCCTGCACGTACATCCCGGCCTGGAAGCGGGGAAGCTCGGTTTCCACGCGGGCAAGTATATGGCCAGCGCAGACGAGATCTACATCACCATAAAAAGCAAAGGCGGCCACGCCGCCGCGCCGCATCTCACGGCAGACACGATCCTCATCGCGTCCAACCTCGTGGTAAGCCTGCAGCAGATCATCAGCCGCAACAACGACCCGTTCTCCCCTTCCGTATTGTCCATCTGCGCCTTCAACGGCGGCTTCACCACCAACGTGATACCCAGCGAAGTAAAGCTGATGGGCACTTTCCGCGCGATGGACGAAACCTGGCGTTTCAAAGCGCATGACCTTATCCGCAAACAGGCCACCGAGCTGGTGCATGCCATGGGCGCGGAGATCGACATCGACATTCTGGTGGGTTACCCCACCCTGTATAACAACGAAGCGGTGACCGCCACCGCGCGCAGGCTCGCCGAAGAATACATGGGCCCCGGCCTGGTAGGCGATACCGAAATGCGTATGGGCGCGGAAGATTTCTCTTTCTATTCGCAGGTGATACCCGCCTGCTTCTTCAGGCTGGGCATCCGCAACGAAGCAAAAGGCATCACCGCCGGCGTGCATACGCCGCGTTTTGATGTGGACGAACAATGCCTGGAGATTGGTGCCGGCACGATGGCCTGGCTTGCAACCCAATTCAAATAATACAGCGGCCCCGGCAGATACCGGGGCCGTTTTCATTAGTCGTTTATTGTGAGACTTACATTTATTGCCTGTCCAGATAAGCCTGCATTTCCGCGGGCCTGCCGTTGATGCTGATACTGGCCAGCGAATCCACGCCGCCCTGCACGATCTTCCCGAAATGGTGCGGCACGTTGAAATAGATCGCGGATTGCCCGATCGCTTCATACCACAAAGAATCCGCTTTCGTTATGCTCGACAGCGTGATATAGCTGCGTTCGCAGGAGATGGACAATGCGGGCAGCTCCATATGATGAAAGGTCACGTTGCGCGAATCGCTTGCCATCACTTTCAGCGGCTCTTTCTGCACGGCGGTCAGCACCTCCACGAGCGCCTTGCGGGCCGTAAACGACGCGAGGGCGGGCGCATACAGCCGGAACTGCCGGGTATCGTACGATGCGATGTCTTCCCGGTCGCGAAGCCTGTCCACTTCATAAGTGATATACAACGTATCACCGCTGTAGCGGTCTTTCACAAACCGGTCTATCGCCATGTTCAGCGCCAGGTGCGGTTTGTTTCCGGGCCCGACTACCAACTCGAAGCGTTTTACTTCGTTCTGAAAAGAAGTGTTGGAAAACCGGCTGATCGCCTTGCCGTTGAACACCAGATGCCTGAAGGGTTTCAGCGGCCGCTCGATAGCCCGGGGCTCTTCGCGTTCCATTTTGTTAAGATTTCCCTTTGCGTACTGCGCCCGCAGCAGCAGGTTAAACACCACCAGCATCACCGGCAGCAGGATCAAAAAACCGAAAAATATCTTGTTGCTTTTCTTTTTCATATCAGATCG
>JBQCFV010000306.1:0-3184 GCA_051958695.1 Chitinophaga sp.
GGTGCCTTACCTCAAAGGCGAAACACCCAGCGTTCGTCATGAGTTCGTTTATTTCGACGACGACGGTCATCTTGTAGCTTACCGCGACGAACGTTTCAAATATAGCTTCTCCATCCAGATGGCAAAAGGCATGGACATCTGGCGCAATCCCATGATGGACCTGCGCGGGCCGACTATCATCGATCTGATGACCGACCCGTACGAATATGCGGTGGATGGTTCTGTCGCTTATGAAAAATGGATGATCGACAGGGCGTTCCTGATCCTGCCCGCGGTGGAAAAGGTGGCCATATATCTTTCGAGCTACAAACAATTCCCCCCGCGGCAGAAGCCGGCCAGCTTCTCTATCGACCAGGTGATCGACAAGCTGAACGCGACCATCAAGGCGCATTGACCGGCAGGCGCCTCTTTACCGTAAATATTTTGAAAGTGAATACACGCGAACAGGTACTGGCATTGCAACAACATATGGGCGAAAGCATCATCGGGCAGGAAGATGTGATCAGTAAGATACTGACCGGCCTGCTCACGGACGGCAACATCCTGCTGGAAGGTTTGCCGGGCCTTGCTAAAACGCGGGCCGTAAAAGCGCTCGCGCAAAACCTCGATTGCAGGCTGAGCCGCATCCAGTTTACACCGGACCTGCTGCCCTCCGACGTTACCGGCACGGAAATATACCAGCCGCAGGCGGAAGAAAAATTCGTTTTCCAGCCGGGGCCGGTGTTCAGCAACCTGGTGCTGGCGGACGAGATCAACCGCGCGCCCGCCAAGGTGCAGTCCGCACTGCTGGAAGCAATGGAAGAAAGACAGGTGTCCGTGGCGGGGAAAACGCATAAAATGGAACCGCTCTTTATGGTGCTCGCCACGCAGAACCCTATCGAGCAGGAAGGCACGTATCCTTTGCCGGAAGCGCAGCTGGACCGGTTCGTGATGAAAGTGAAGATCGGTTATCCCGATCACGACAGCGAAATAAAAATAATCCGTCTCGTGCGGGAAGAATCAAAAGCTCCGCCCAAAAAGGAAGCGGCTTTCCCGCAAACCCTCATTTTTGACGCCAGGAAAGAGATCAACGAAGTAACCGTGAACGATGCGGCGGAGAAATATATCGCCGATATCATATCCGCCACGCGTTACCCCGCGCAGTTCGGCAAGGAACTGGAGAAATGGATCAGTTACGGGGCCAGCCCGCGCGGCTCCATCGCGCTGGACAAATGTTCGCGCGTGGCCGCGTGGCTGGCGGGGCGGGATTATGTAACGGCGGACGATGTGCGGGCTTCCGTGCACGACGTGTTGCGCCACCGCCTCATTCTCAGCTATGAGGCCAATGTGGCGGGTATGGATGCGGACAAAGTGATCGATGAACTGATAAAAAACGTCGCCGTTGCCTGAACCGTTTACATACCCGCCGGGCCTTGCCGTCACGCTCACGGAACTGATGCGGTACGAATATTACGTGCAGCAGATACCGCCGCTGCCGCAGCATCCCGTGTATTCGCTGCTGGCCGGCCGCCATGCGTCCCGGCTGCGCGGCCGCGGGCTCGATTTTGAGGAAGTGAGGCTGTACGTGCCTGGCGACGATGTGCGCAACATCGACTGGCCGGTGACCGCGCGCACCGGCATCACGCATTCGAAAGTATTCAACGAGGAAAGGGAGCGCCCGGGATTCCTGATCGCGGACCAGACGGCCATGATGTTCTTCGGCTCGCACATGCATGTAAAGTCCGTGACCGCCGCGCAGGTAACGGCGCTCACCGCGTTTTACATTCTCAAACGCGGCGACAGGGTTGGCGGAATTATTTTTAATGAACGCGGTCATCAGTTCATCGCGCCCAAACGGAGCAAATCGCATGTGCAGTTCCTGCTGCAGTCGCTGGCGGACATGAACGTGCTGCTGCCGCAAAGGCAAAATCTTCAGCCGAACACGCCTTTTCTCAACGATATTTTGCAGCGGGCCTGCTCGCTTGTTACACATGATTACGTGGTGACGGTCATCAGCGATTTTTCGCTGATCAACGACGAAACCCGCCGTTACCTCCGCAGCCTGAGCTATCACAACGACGTGATGCTCGTGCACATCACTGACCCGCTGGACGCGCGCCTTCCGGACGGACGGCTGGTGCTGGGCGATGGCCGTTACCAGGTAATGTGGCAAAACAATCGTAACCGCCAGGGTGAACGGTACGCCGCCGCATATCATGAGATGATCGCCGGGCTCACCGCTGAGTTCCGCAATTACAGGATGCCTTTCATAACGATAGATACAGCGGCGCCGGCGGAAGACCAGGTAATGAAATATTTCAGAACGCAACAAACCACTGCAGGATGAAACAGGAGACCGCACAACTGATAGAACCGCCGCCCGTGCAGTTTATGCCGGTTACGCCCGGCTGGTACGTATCCGGCGTGGTGTTGCTCATGCTGCTTGCAGTGCTTGCCGTGCTTTGCATACGCCATTACCTGCGCAACCGTTACCGGCGGCAGGCCTTGCGTCAACTGGACACCATCGCCGGCGGCCCGGGCATGCTTTATGAAGCGAACATGCTGCTGAAAAGGATCGCCATGCGCAATTACGGCCGCAGCGAAGTGGCCGCTTTGCAGGGGGACGACTGGATAAATTTTCTGAATGGGAGGTGGAAAGAAGCGGCGTTTACAACAGAAGAAGGAAGAGCGGTAAGCGACGGGCTTTACAGATCATCGGGCCGGGAAAATCCCGCCGCCTTTCTCGACAAATGCAGGCGATGGGTCCGCAAACATAGGCGATGAATCATGACGCATTTCGAAATTGCATACAAATGGGTATTCCTGCTGCTGCCGCTGCCCTTGCTGGCGTACTGGCTGCTGCCGGTATTGCGCAGGCGGCGGACGGCTTTGCTGGCGCCGTTCTTCCAGCGGGCGGCGGATATTACCGGCGGCCGGCCACGGCGCAAGTCCTGGGTGAGCGCCCGCAACTTCAGGATGTGGCTGGGCTTATGGCTTTGCTGGATATGCCTGTTGGCGGCCGCATCTTCTCCCAGGCTGGTAAGCCAGCCTGGCAAGAAACCCAAAACGGTGCGCAGCTTCCTGATCGTGGCGGACATTTCTTTCAGCATGGCGGAAACGGACTGGGTAGTGCGCGGCAAACGGATGAGCCGCTGGGACGCGGTCAAGTCGCTGATGAAAGATTTTGTGCTTAAAAGAAAAAGCG
>JBQCFV010000307.1:0-2722 GCA_051958695.1 Chitinophaga sp.
ATGCGAAGCGGACGAATACCCCGCCTCCGTGCTCGAAAAAAGACCGAAATTCCATTTCCTGCACCCGCAGATCGCCGTGCTGAGCGGCATCGCCTGGGACCATATCAACGTGTTCCCCACCTTCGACAACTACCTCGAGCAGTTCGCCATCTTTATCCGCACCATGGCGCCGGGCGGAAAGCTGATCTATAACCGCACCGACGAAACGCTGCGCCAGCTGGTTGAAAAAGAAGCGGCCCATCTCGAATGCATTCCTTACGAGGTGCCGGAACATACCATCATCAACGGTCTTACCCGCGTACGCTTCGGCAACGCTTCCACCGACCTGATGGTATTCGGCGAGCACAACCTGCTGAACATCCACGCCGCCCTGCTGGTGTGCCGCTCGCTGGGCGTTGGCGATATCGACTTCCTGGCGGCCATTGCCAGCTTCAAAGGCGCGGCAAAAAGAATGGAGCTGGTAGCGAAGAACGATCAAACGGCCATCTACCGCGATTTTGCGCACGCCCCGTCAAAAGTAAAAGCCACCATACAGGCGCTGCGCCGTCAGTACCCGCAGCGAAAACTCGTTGCCGTACTGGAGCTGCACACCTACAGCAGCCTCAACGCGGATTTTATGACGGAATACAAAGGCGCGCTGGACCCCGCGGACGTTGCGGCCGTATTCTACAGCGGTCATGCCCTGGAGATCAAAAGGATGCCTTATCTTGCGCCGGATGTAGTGCGCAACGGCTTCGCCCGCAAAGACCTCGTGATACTCACGGACCGCAAGGCGCTGGAGCATTTCCTCGACGGACAGGACTTTACCAGTGCCAACCTGCTGCTGATGAGTTCCGGCGATTACGAAGGGCTCGACCTTGCGGCACTGAAAAAATATTTATCGGTACAGAAACCACAACAACAATAATGTCTGTTTTACAACTTACCCGCCCTCTTGCGGTGATCGACCTGGAAACAACCGGGACCAACGTAGCCACCGACCGGATCATTGAGATCGCCATCATTAAAGTGATGCCGGACCGCTCCGTGCAGAACAAAGTAAAGCGCATCAATCCCGGCATGCCCATTCCCGCCGCCACCACGGCCATTCACGGCATCACCGACGACGACGTGAAAGACGCGCCCGTTTTTAAACAGGTCGCCAACGAATACCGGCAGTTCCTTGAGAACTGCGATATCGCGGGATACAACTCCAACCGCTTCGACATCCCGATGCTGGTGGAGGAATTTCTCCGCGCCGGGCTCACCTTCGACGTCAGCAACCGCCGCTTCATCGACGTGCAGAAAATATTCCACCTCATGGAAAAACGCACGCTCGGCGCCGCGTACCGGTTCTACTGCGACAAAGACCTCGTGAACGCCCATAGCGCGGAAGCAGACGCGCTGGCCACCTTCGAGATACTCGAAGCGCAGCTCGTACGGTACGAAGCGCAGCTCAAAGCCGATGTGGACGCGCTCGCCGCCTTCACCAAAGACGACGATTTCGTGGACTTCGCGCGCCGCATCGTGATGCAGAACGGCGTGGAAATGTTTAACTTCGGCAAATACAAAGGGAAACCCGTAAGAGAGGTGCTGAAAGCCGAACCCCAATATTATGACTGGATGATGAAAGCCGATTTCCCCCTCAACACCAAACAAAAACTATCAGAGATCTACACCAGGATGGTGCTAAAAAAATCCTAATGTTTTACTAAAACGTGCTAATTTGCGCGCGACTTTATCTATTTTTGCCATCCTTTTAAAAACCGTGCTAATTGGAAAAATTAGTTATCATACCTACGTACAATGAGAAGGACAACATCCGCCGCATCATCGGCGCGGTGGTCTCATTGCAGCAGGATTTTCACATCCTGATCGTAGACGACGGTTCCCCGGATGGCACCGGCGCGATCGTAAAATCTTTGCAGGCCGAGCACCCCGGGCAGCTTTTTATTGAAGAAAGAAGCGGCAAGCAAGGGCTTGGCACCGCTTATATACATGGTTTCAAATGGGCGCTGGCAAAGGGTTACAGGTACATCTTCGAGATGGACGCCGACTTTTCGCATAACCCCAAAGACCTCGTGCGCCTCTATCACGCATGCGCAAACGAAGGCGCCGATGTGGCCGTGGGCTCGCGTTACGTGCGCGGCGGCAAAACGGAGAACTGGCCCTGGAACCGCGCGGTACTGAGCTACGGCGCATCCATCTATGTGCGTTTTATTACCTGGATACCGGTAAAGGACGCCACGGCAGGTTTTGTGTGCTACAAACGCGAAGTGCTGGAAAAGATCGACCTGGACAGCATACAGTTCGTGGGTTACGCTTTCCAGATAGAAATGAAATTTACCGCCTGGAAACTGGGCTTTACCATCAAAGAAGTTCCCATCACTTTTATAGACCGTAAGGAAGGCTATTCCAAAATGAGCAAAGGTATTGTGAAGGAAGGCATTTTAGGGGTGTTGAAGATACAGTGGCAGAGCATATTTGGATAATTGCGTTATCGTGAAAAAAGCATTCTTACAGCTTCATCTTTCCGTTTTCCTGGCGGGGTTTACCGGCATCCTCGGTAAGCTCATCACTTTGAACGAAGGCATGCTCGTATGGTACCGGCTGCTGATCACGGCGGTGACCATGTACGTGCTGTTCCGCTGGCAGGGAAAGCTGAAAAGGCTGCCGCTGCAGGCCATCCTGCGCATCGGCGGTACCGGCTGCATCGTGATGCTGCACTGGATATTTTTTTACG
>JBQCFV010000308.1:0-4449 GCA_051958695.1 Chitinophaga sp.
AGACCATCAGAATCTGAACATCGCTTGGATTTACGCCGCTGATCCTGCTGGCTTGTCCTAAAGTTCTCGGTTTGATGCGCGTGAATTTCTGACGCGCTTCGTTGGAGAGGGAAACGAGCTTTGAATAATCAAAAGCGTCAGGGATGAGAAGATCTTCGAGCTGGCTCATTTTCTGCACAAGCTCATTTTCTTTTTCGATATACACATCATACTTCACCTGGATCTCTACCTGTTCCAATACTTCGCGGCTGAAACCTTCCAACGCTTTTTCAAGCCTGGGCAGGTTGTTTTTCATGGATAGGATATCCAGTCCCGGGCGGAGCAACAGCTGGTGCGCCCGTTGTTTCTGGGTGAGGGGAGCCGAATTATTTTCCTGCAGCCAGGCGTTTGTTTCTTCCGGTTCGAGCGGCAACTCTTTAAGGATGTTCTTTACCTTTTCCACACCGGTCAGTTTCTGACGGGTTTTCTCCATTCTTTCTTCTGTAGCTAAACCGAGCTTGTAGCTCCTTTCGGTGAGCCGGAGGTCTGCATTGTCCTGCCGCAGCAATGTTCTGAATTCCGCGCGGGAGGTGAACATGCGATAGGGTTCGTCCGTGCCTTTGTTGATCAGGTCGTCTATCAGCACCCCGATATATGCTTCGCTGCGTTTCAACACGAGCGGTTCCTGTTCCTTTACTTTGAGATGTGCATTGATGCCAGCCATCAGACCCTGGCAGGCGGCTTCTTCATAACCGGTGGTACCGTTGATCTGTCCTGCGAAAAAGAGGTTGCTCACCTGTTTTGTTTCGAGGGAGAATTGCAACTGGGTGGGCGGGAAATAATCATACTCGATGGCATAACCCGGGCGGAACATCTTTACGTTCTCAAAACCGGGCACCATTTTTAATGCTTTCAGCTGCACGTCTTCAGGGAGGGAAGTGGAAAACCCGTTAACGTATATTTCCACGGTATTAAAACCTTCCGGTTCCACGAAAAGCTGGTGGCGTTCGCGTTCGGCAAAGCGGTTTATCTTGTCTTCGATGCTGGGGCAATAACGCGGGCCTGTCCCCTGGATGCGTCCCTGGAACATGGGCGATCTGTCAAAACCGGTGCGGAGCGTGTCGTGCACTTCCTGGGAAGTATAGGTGATCCAGCAGCTGCGTTGCTGGTCGGGCCGGATCTTTTCCACGTCCATGTAAGAAAAGCCGATGATCTCTTCGTCGCCTTTTTGTTCTTCCATTTTGGAATAGTCCAGCGAACGTCCGTCGATGCGGGGAGGGGTGCCTGTTTTGAGACGGTCGCTTTCGAAGCCGAGGGAAACGAGCTGTTCAGTGATACCGGTGGCGGCTTTTTCCGCTACCCGGCCTCCGCCGAATTGTTTATCGCCAATGTGAATGACGCCGTTCAGGAAAGTACCGTTGGTGAGTACCACCGCTTTGGCGGAAATCTCATGACCGAGCCCGGTGATCACGCCCTGGCAGGCGCCGTTTTTTATGATAAGACCTTTTACCATATCCTGGTAAAAGTCTACGTTTTGCGTGTTTTCAAGTGCTTCTCTCCATTTGGCGGCAAAGAGCATGCGGTCGTTTTGGGTACGGGGGCTCCACATGGCGGGACCTTTACTCCGGTTCAGCATGCGAAACTGGATCATAGACTGGTCCGTAACGATGCCGGAGTATCCGCCGAGGGCGTCTATCTCGCGCACGATCTGGCCTTTTGCGATGCCGCCCATGGCAGGGTTGCAGCTCATTTGGGCGATAGTCTGCATATTCATGGTTATCAGCAGCACTTTTGACCCCATATTAGCGGCAGCGGCAGCGGCTTCACAACCGGCATGACCGGCGCCTACAACAATAACATCGTAAGAAGGAAACATACTTGAATTTTGAGAGTGCAAAGTTAAGGCAAAAGATTGACGGGAGAGGGATTAAAAGGGGGAGGATTGAGGCGGCTTTCCTTAAAGAAAATCAAAACAATGTTCCACGTGGAACATATTCCAATCAAAACAACTCATTCAATCCACATAAAAAAGGATGTTCCACGTGGAACATCCCCCAATAATTCTCCAAATAACAAATCTTATTCCTGGAAATACAACTGCAAATACTCATCTTCTTTCTTCCTCATCAGTTCCACCTCCTGTTTGGTTTTATCTTTATAACCACACAAATGCAAAGCTCCATGAAAAATAACCCTATGCAGCTCGTAGTTTTCGGTCACTTCATACTTCTCTGCATTCTCCTTTACCCGATCGATGCTGATATATATCTCCCCTTCAGTGATATCCGGGTTTTCTGATAATTCAAAGGTGACGATATCCGTATAGGTATCATGTTTTAGAAACTCCTCGTTTATATGGAGTAGGTATTCGTCCGTGCAGAATACATACTGCAGCATGGAAAGTCCCTGCTCCTCTCTTTGAAAAAGCTCCTGTATAAATTGTTTTAATCTTGTCCGGTGTTTGAGGCCCACTTTCACTTCATGAGCGGAAAAATATACTGCCATAAATGTAAAATTATAGTGAAAAATCGGTTCTGCGGTGGTCATTTTTTGCATATTGGTAGTTGTGCAATACCTTTGCGCTGTAATTGCTGGGGCCTTGGTCGCAGATCGGTTTTCACTCGCTCAACAAATATTTATGATTAAACTCTCGTCTCTAACAATCGGCAGAAGTGCGGTAATCCGGGAATTTGAAAAAAGCGACATTCATATAAAGCTCATGGAGATGGGATGTGTTCCAGGAGAAACTATCAAGGTGGAAAAGATCGCTCCTTTAGGAGATCCGATTTGCATTATAGTAGCCGGGTACAATCTTTCTCTCCGTAAAACTGAAGCAGATCACATATGGGTTGAAGAGATTGCGGTGTGATCCATGGGAAATATTCTTGAGAAGGCTGTTCGTTGAACAGCCTTTTTTTATGCGGTATCGTTTGTATAGGGTTTCTAGGGGCTGGGGAGGAAGGTAAACTGTTACTGATGTAGGAAGTAAGGTGTTAACACCTCCATTTGATAGAAGGCTGCTTTATTTCAAGGAGCTCAAAATAATGTACCGGAATCTTTTGGGGATTCAATTGTCTGTCGCACTGACGTGGATACCGACAGCGGCCTCCGCAATCATTACATTCTAACACCTATAATTCATAGCCCGATGTTTTTACTATCGGGAAGTAAAGTCTATAAGTCCTCTTCGAGGTGTTAACACCTTTGGACAGATGTCTACTCGTTTGAGTTGAAAAAATCTGAAGGTGTTAACACCTTATCAAATAATTAGGTTTTGATCTTTGTGAATCACCACCGTTCCATATTACTAATTCAAGGTGTTAACACCTCTCAAAAGGTTTGTATCAACAAACAACCCAGTTAAAATCGGCACGAGACAGACTTGCATCAACCCGAACTATTACTTCCAAAATCCAAAGATGTTAACACCTCATTGTATCAATTGCGTGGTATGTGGGTTATTTTTTGGAGAGAATGAGAAATGGGAGTGTTGATGATGTGTCGGCAGCTTCGATATTCTTGAAAAATGAGGAGTGCGATTGGTAATATGGTAAGGTGTTAACACCTCACATATTTTTGAAAAATAGGGAATGGATTACTGAAGGCGGTCTTAACATCACCGGAAGTTTTTGAAAGGTGAAGAATGAGACGGAAAAGGGTAAGGTGTTAACACCTTACATGCTTTTGAAATAGAGATACGTTGTCTTAACATCCTAGGGTGTTTTCGAATGAGGAATAAGATTGACAAGGGTAGGGTGTTAACACCCAACAAGTTTTGAACAATAAAGAATGGGTTGCTGAAAGTCGGTCTTAACACCCTGGATGTTTTGAAAGGAGAGGAATGAGACTAATAACAGTAAGGTGTTAACACCTTACATGCTTTTGAAAAGCAAAGAATGGATTGCTGAAAAGCTGTCTTAACACCCTGGATGTTTTTGAAAGGTGAGGGGCGAGACGACGACAGTAAGGTGTTAACACCTCACATGTTTCTGAAAAACAAAAATGGGTTGATAGAAGGTGTTAACACCCTAGATGTTTTTGAAAAGTGAGAAATGAGTTTGAGAGGAGTTAGACGTTAATACTTTCCCATGTTTAAGAAAAAAGAATGGGGTAGCAGAAAGAGAGGTGTTAACACCTTAGGTATTCTTTGAGGAATGTGAATGAGATTACGAGGGTAAGATCTTAACACCTTGCGTATTTTTGAGAAGATAAAGAACAGATTGCTTTGAAAAGATAAAAACCGGACTGCCGCAAGCAAGGTGTTAACACCACGAATATTTTCCTGAAAGACGAGCAACGAAAAAATTGATAACCCAAGGGTGTTAACACCCCGAGACCTACTTCCCAGCAAATCAAAAATGAACCGCAAAAAATCCCTCACTTTTCCACATTGAAAACCAATCCTTTAATAATCAAAATATAAAAAATAAAAATATCTATCTAAAATATAATCAACAAAAAAAGAGCCAT
>JBQCFV010000309.1:0-9101 GCA_051958695.1 Chitinophaga sp.
CAGCCCTTGCAGGTCGGTACCGGGGAAGCGGAATACGTATTCGTCCCCGGAGCTTTGGGCGAATCCGCAAAAATGCGCTGCGGCGGTGAGCAGCATGGTGATAAGGATCTTTTTCATCAGACGGTCCGGTTGCAGTTTTTGACGCCCCCATCAAAACAATTGCTATGCCAAACACGGGGCCGGAAGTATAAACGCGGGGTTTGGGGCAAAATTGTTTTTGGGGTCGCACAACAAAATTAGGAAGGATGCGGCACAATAAAAAATCCCCCCGGCATGCCGGAGGGACCATATCGTTATCACAAACCCTGATTAGTGTTGGTGAGCGCTGTCTGCAGCGGGAGTTGCGGTAGTGTCGGCAACGATCGCGGTAGAATCGGCGGCAACTGAGTCAGCCGGAGCAGCTTCGATAGCAGAAGGTTCAACAGCGGTAGAATCAGCGTTAGAAGAAGAGGCGCTGTTGCAGGCAACGAACATGCCGGTAGCAAAAGCCAGTACGAATAATTTTTTCATGTTGATTTTGTTTTTAAATCGGCGCAAAGGTATTCAAAATTCCCGTTGTACAAAATAAATTTTTATTTAATAACAGGAATTTACTTCTTGCGGAAATAGATCCTTACCGGAACGCCCTGGAAATTAAAGTTTTCACGGAGTTTGTTCTCCAGGTAATTCCTGTAAGGCGTTTTGATATCGTCCGGCAGGTTGGCAAAAAAGGCGAAAGCCGGCGTTTGCGTGGGCAGCTGGGTAACGTATTTGATCTTGATGGCCGTGCCCCGTACTACCGGCGGGTGGTAAGCTTCGATGGCTTTCAGCATCACTTCGTTCAGCCTGGCGGTCTGCACTTTGCGCTGGCGGTTATCGTACACTTCCAGCGCGGTTTCGATGGCTTTGAATATCCTTTGTTTTTCGGTGACGGAACCGAAGATGATGGGCACGTCGGTAAAGGGCGCCAGGCGTTGCTTCAGCACCTTTTCATAATCGCGGGCGGTGTTGGTCTCCTTGTCCACCCGGTCCCAGTTGTTCACCAGCACTACAATGCCTTTGCCTTTGCGGGCGGCAAGACTGAAAATGCTGAGGTCCTGCGCGGCGATGCCTTTTTCTGCGTCGAGCAGCAGCAGGCACACGTCCGCCTCGTCCAGCGCTTTGATGGCGCGGATCACGGAATAAAATTCAAGGTCTTCGTGCACCTTGGCCTTGCGGCGGATACCGGCGGTATCGATCAGTATAAAATCTTTCTGGAACAGCTTGTAACGCGTATGGATCGTATCGCGGGTGGTGCCTGCGATGTCCGACACGATGTTGCGTTCCTCTCCTATCAAAGCATTGAGCAGGCTCGATTTACCGACATTAGGCTGCCCGATGATCGCGATCTTGGGAATGTTCTCTTCTTCGTTCGCGGCCTGATCGTCTTCCGGGATGAGGGCGGCCACATCGTCCAGCAGTTCGCCGGTGCCGCTGCCGCTCATGGAGGAGAGGAAATATATGCGTTCGAAGCCCATGCTGTAAAACTCGGCGGCTTCCAGCTGGCGTTCGTGGTTATCTACTTTGTTGACGGCGAGGAACACGGGTTTGGAGGAGCGGCGCAGCAGGTCGGCCACGTCGGCGTCCAGGTCGGTGATGCCGGTAGTAACGTCTACCATGAAGATGAGCGCGTTGGCTTCTTCCATGGCTATTTTCACCTGTTTACGGATCTCGCGTTCAAACACGTCTTCGCTGCGGGACACGAACCCGCCGGTGTCGATCACGTTGAAGATCTTACCGTTCCAGTCAGCCACGCCGTATTGGCGGTCGCGGGTAACGCCGCTAACGTCGTCCACAATGGCCTTCCGCTTTTCGAGCAGTCGGTTGAACAGCGTAGATTTGCCTACGTTGGGGCGTCCCACAATTGCTACTGTAAAACCAGGCATATCGATCTTGTTTTAAAAATTGTCTGTTAAATAAGTCCGTACTCGCGCAGGTACGTATCGTTATCGCGCCATTTGTCGCGCACTTTCACATGCAGTTCCAGGAACACTTTGCGGTCGAGGAACTTTTCGATGTCAGCTCTTGCGCGCGAGCCGATCTCGCGGATGCTTTTCCCTTTTTCGCCGAGAATGATGCCTTTCTGCGTTTCGCGGGTCACGATGATCTCCGCGGAGATCTTGGTGAGGGTGGCCTTTTCCTGGAATTGTGTTACCAGCACGGCCGTATGGTAAGGTATTTCTTCGTCGAACAGGTGGAAGATCTTTTCACGGATCATTTCCGCCACGAAGAAGCGGGTGGAACGGTCAGTGAGCGTGTCTTCCGGGTAAAACGGCTCGCTTTCCGGCAGCAATTGCAGGATGGCGTTCTTCAGCCCGTCGAGCCCTTTTTTCTGCAGCGCGGAGATAAACACTACGGCTTTGGATCTGCCCCATGCTTCGAGGCGTTCGCGCAGCGCTTCCAGCGCGGGTTTCTCGAGGGTGTCCATTTTGTTCACTACCAGTATGCTGTTGGCTTTGAGCTTCAGCGAATCGAAGAGCGCGAGCGCTTCGGCGGTGTCATCCTTTGCGTCCATGAGCAGCAGGGCTACGTCTGCGTCTTCGAGGGCCGATTTTACGGCGGCCATCATTTTCTCATGCATTTTATACTTCGGGTCGATAATGCCCGGGGTATCGGAGAACACTACCTGGTAGCCGGGTTCGGTCACGATGCCGGTGATGCGGTGGCGCGTGGTCTGTACTTTTGGCGACACGATAGCCAGCTTTTCGCCCAGCAGTGCGTTGAGCAAAGTGCTTTTGCCGGCATTCGGCTTACCAAATATGTTTACAAATCCTGCGCGGTGCATATGAGATCGTTTTTTAACCCGGTAGGGGCATGGGTGCAAAGGTACTACAAATTAGAAAGCCGTTCCCTGCGGTGGTCCGGCTTTGACGCCCGGTCTTCCTGAATGTTGACGCTTCGTTTCCCTAAATAAAAAATCCCGCTCCTTGAGCGGGACCTTTTTTCTTTTGTAGCGAGGAGAGGATTCGAACCTCTG
The DNA here is from genome assembly GCA_051958695.1 of Chitinophaga sp. Taxonomy (GTDB): domain Bacteria; phylum Bacteroidota; class Bacteroidia; order Chitinophagales; family Chitinophagaceae; genus Chitinophaga. Next base: position 2,996 of record JBQCFV010000309.1, read on the forward strand.
ACCTTCGGGTTATGAGCCCGACGAGCTACCTCTGCTCTACCTCGCAATGTGGGTGCAAAGGTAAGGGAAAAATCCACGCGACCAAATATTTTTCGCTTCTAAATTAAAAAACATTTTCGTGACGCGTTGTAAATCAGGCGCCACGGCGGGTTACAGCAGGATAATTTTTTCGGGATGGGAATGGGGGGGTTGTTGCGTGGGAGACACACGTCTACCAGCATTTCTCTCACCCAAAAACGCAAACGTAACCTCAACACCCCCATATTCTCAAAAGGGATGCAAATATTTTACGCTTAGCTCCACCGAAAACACATCACGCTTTCCAAAAATGAAGAAGCTCCAAAAATGAAAAAAGCTTCCCAAAAAATAAAGAAGAAGGAGATGTCCCCACCTCCTCCCTCCCGCTGTTCTAAAACGGCAGATCATCCACCGGCTGATGCGGTTCCGTGATTTCTTTCCCCGCTTCGGACTTCTCACCGGAACGCCGGCCGTCCGACAGCAGCTGCACGTTCGTTACACGCAGCTTTAACGCAACGGCCGGCAGCCCCTTTTTGTCCGTATACATTTCAATGTAAGGCGTGCCCTCCACATACACGTAAGTGCCCGACAAAAGATACGGCCCCACCGCGTTGGGCGCCCACAAAGCGCAATTGGCCCAGATCGTGCGTTCCTGCACTTCCCCTGCGGCATTTTTAAACCGTTCGTTGTGCGCTACGCTGAAGTTGAGCACCGTTTTCCCGTTGACGGTGTTCGTAATGGCATCCTGTCCCAAATGCCCGATTAACGAGAGTTTGATCATCTCAATTGATGGTTTAGGTTAACAATAAATAAAAAAGTGCGGGAGAATTTTAAGCAGGATGTATGACGAGGCTAACAACATTGAAGTTAACCAAAAAAACGCAACGGAAAAATAATTCACGCAAAATTCCCGCAAGCTGGCTACCTTTGCCGCAGAAACCGGATCGTTCCCAATTCAGATCCCTTTCGCCTCGGGGTGCCTTACTATCAGGCTGAGATCAAACCCGTTGAACCTGGACCAGGTAATGCTGGTTAGGAAAGGTAAGCGATGTTTCCTTACCTGTTATTTACGATAGTTGACAGCAAATGCTCCGCATCTGTTGTGACCGGACATGAACATTATGTATGTGATAAACAGGATGAAAATGAAAACAATGATCCTGCTTGCGCTCATCGCCCTTACCGGCTTTGCGCAGGCTCAAACCCTGGTTACCGGCGCCGTTACAAACCGCAGCACCGGCAAACCGCTCGAGGGCGCCACCGTGACCGTGATCGGCGGGCCCGCTACCCTTACCGGCGCCAATGGCCAATACCGCCTCAACGTTCCTTCTCAAACGACCGTTATCCTGCAGGCCAGCTTTCTAGGCTTCAGCACCCTGCGCGATACCCTGCAACCCGGCGCTTCTTCCCTCGATTTTGCGCTGCAGGAAACAGGGCTCTTTGTAAAAGCCGTCGAGATCGCCAGCCTCCGCGCGGGCAAAAACGCTCCTTTCACTAAAAGCGAGCTCAATAAGGAAGATATCGCACAACAAAATCTCGGGCAGGACCTTCCCATGCTGCTGAACCAGCTGCCTTCCGTAGTCACCAGCTCTGATGCAGGCGCCGGCGTGGGTTACACCGGTCTGCGCGTTCGCGGCAGCGACATCACCCGCATCAACGTGACCGTAAACGGCATTCCCGTAAACGACGCGGAATCGCAGGGCACTTTTTTTGTGAATATGCCCGACTTCGCGTCTTCGGTGAGCAGCATCCAGCTGCAACGCGGCGTGGGCACGTCCACCAACGGCGCGGGCGCGTTCGGCGCCACGCTTAACCTTTCCACCAACGAATACAACGAAAAGGCTTACGGCGAAGTAAACGCGGGCTACGGTTCTTTCGATACCTGGAAAACTACCGTGAAAGCCGGTTCCGGCCTCATCAACAACCATTTCACCTTTGACGCGCGGCTGTCGAAGATCTCGTCGAACGGGTATGTGGACAGGGCTTCTTCCAACCTGAAATCTTTCTACACGTCCGCTGCTTATATCGCGCAAAAAACAGCGGTGCGCCTGAACGTTTTTTCGGGGAAAGAAAAAACCTACCAGGCCTGGAACGGCATCAGCCAGGGCGATCTCGATACCAACCGTACCTACAACCCCAGCGGCGCGATCGACGCAAAACCCGGGCAGTTCTACGATAACGAAACGGACAATTACCAGCAGGACCACTACCAGCTTTTCCTCACCCAGTCCCTTCGCCCCGACCTGAACTTTAACGTGGCGCTGCATTACACCCGCGGCCGCGGTTATTATGAAAACTACCGCAACGATGAGGACTATACGGACTTCGGCGTGCAACCGCCGGTAGTGAATGGCACGCCCGTTACCAGCACCGATCTTATCCGGCAGCTTTGGCTGGACAATCATTTCTACGGCGGCATCTTTTCTTTCAGGCAGGAGCTGGAACGCTTCAACTGGAGCGCGGGCGGCGGCTGGAACCGTTACGACGGCAAACATTACGGCAAAGTGATCTGGGCGGAAAACGGCGGTTTTGACAAAGACCATCGCTGGTACGATCTCGACGCACATAAAACGGACCTCAACTTTTACTGGAAAGGCGAAATAGCCATCACGGCAAAACTCCGCGCCTTCGCCGATCTGCAATACCGTCATGTGGATTATGAACTGAACGGCTTCCGCAACAATCCCGGTATCGTCAGGAACGAAACGTACGATTTCTTCAATCCCAAAGCCGGCCTCACCTACCAGCTGAACGACCGGCAGCATGTATACGCTTCGTACGCCATCGGCAACAAGGAGCCCAACCGCGACGACTTTGAAGCCAGCGCCACCGAAACGCCCAAACACGAAACGCTGCGCAACCTCGAAGCGGGTTACGTACTGCGCGCACAACGCGTGGGCCTGCAGGCGAACATATATTACATGGATTACAAAAACCAGCTGGTGCTGACCGGCAGGGTGAACGACGTCGGCGCATACGCCAGGACCAATATCCGGGAAAGCTACCGCCTGGGTCTTGAGCTGGAAGGGTATTACAACATTTGCCCCCAGCTTACCCTTGCGGGCAACGCCGCGCTGAGCAGGAACCGCATCCCCGAGTTCTCCGAGTTTGTGGACGACTGGGACAACGGCGGGCAAAAAACCGTGCGCTATACCGACCGCGATATTTCATTTTCCCCCGAGCTGATCTTCGGCTACACCGTTACCGCAAGACCGGTGAAAGGTCTCAGCATCGACTGGCTGGGCAAATACGTCGGCCGCCAGTATCTCGACAATACTTCGGACATCGCGCGCAGTTTGAAATCGTACCTGGTGAACGATCTGCGGTTCAATTACACCGTGCCGCAAACGTTCTTCAAGGAACTGGCGCTGCAGCTGTCGCTGAACAACCTGTTCAATGTAAAATATGCACCTAACGGATTTACGTACGCTTATATCGAAGAAGGCGTGCAGAAAGCCCAGAATGCTTATTTACCGATGGCTACGTTCAATTTTATGACGGGCGTTCGGATCGCGTTTTAAACTACCGTTAACGTATAAACGAAGAATGATCGTTTTTGAACAAAACGGGGCTGATCAAAAAGTAATGGTCAGCCCCGTTTTATTCGAGTATCGGTCATCGTTAAGCGATTTTCAAAGCCTTCTATTTACTTTTTAGTCGTCCCGTCCCTCTTTTACCCCAGCTTCATCGTTTCATAAAATTGCCGCACGTACGTATCGCCCACGGGCACAAGATGCGGCCCCATGAATATCCGCTGCTTCTCCACGCTGTCCACCTTATTGATGGCGACGATGAAAGATTTATGCACGCGGATGAACTGCTGCGGCGGCAGCGCCTCTTCGAAGCTGCGCAGGTTCTGCAAAGTGAGTATCTTTTGATTGACCGTCTGTATCGCGACGTAATTGCGCAGCGCTTCCACAAAGAGGATTTCGCCCAGGTTCACGCGGATGATGCGTTTGTCAGTACGGATAAAAATAAAATCCGGCGCGGGCGGTAAAATCGCGGGCGGCTGGTGCTGACGCTGGGTCACCTTCTGCACGGCCTTTACAAAGCTGCCGAAGGGAACGGGTTTCAGCAGGTAATCCACCGCGTCGTAGCGGAAACCTTCCATTGCATACTCGTCGTAGGCGGACACGATGATCACTTCCGTGCCGCTTTGCCGCAGCTGCATGAACTCCACGCCCGTAAGCTCCGGCATCTGTATGTCGAGGAATACGAGTTTCACTTCAGGATGCTCCCGCAAAAATGCGAGCGCTTCCAGCGGGTTGTTGAAAGTGCCTGCCAGCGAGAGCTCCGGCATCTTGCGGATAAATTCCGTCATTACCTGTACGGCCAGCGGCTCATCGTCTACTACTATGCATTGTAAGGCCATGTTACCAGTTTATAGTGATGGTGCTTTCGTATTCGTTTTCGGTATTGTCGATATTCAGCGTGTATTGTCCCGGGTATACCAGCTCCATCCGCCGGCGCACGTTCTCCAGTCCTATCCCGCCCGATCTGTCTTTCCGGCGGGGCGTTTTATGATTATGAACGTTGAAAGTGAATTGCCGTTCGCTGCATTGCATGCGGATGGTAACGGGTTTGGACGGCTGGTTGGCGACGCCGTGCTTGAAAGCGTTTTCCACGAAAGGCACCAGCAGCATCGGCGCGATGTGATATCGCGCGGGATCGCCTTCGATATGCAGCTGCACGCAGCTCTCGCAGCCGGTGCGCAGGCGGTGCATGGCGATAAAATCTTCCAGGTAACGGACCTCGTCGCTGAGCGCGCTGCGGTAACTGGCCGCCGGCGGCTGATCCGCCATATATTCCAGGATGTGCGACAGCGTGCGCGTGGCGTCTATCACCTGCGGGCTGCGAACGAGCGCCAGCGAATAAATGCTGTTGAGGCTGTTCATGAGGAAATGCACGTTCAGCTGCGTTTTCAGGATGCCCAGCTCCGCCTCCTGCCGCCTGCGGGCCAGCTGCTGCCGACGTTTGTCCGCTTCCAGCCAGGCGCGGAACAGCACGTATGCCAGCGCGGCGCAAAGCACCCAGGCGCTCGTCCATAAAGCGCTTACGACGTATTGCCGGAAGGTCGTGTAGATCCTCACGTGGTTATCGCGGTAACCGCGGTACAAAACATCTTCCCGGAAAAAAACGGTGGCGGTAAAATATTTGATCAGCGTGATACCCGCCACCAGCAGCAAGAGCCCCGCAAGCATCCGCATCACCTTGCGGTCCTGCAGAAATTGCGGGAAGGGCCAGCGGATGGCGGCGTAAAAAAGCGCGAAGTTGAGCAGCCCGAAAATACCCTGCTGGATATGCAGGTTACGCCAGCGCGGCGGCGTGATCACGCCGGACATGGTGAGCAGGTTGATGCCGTACATCAGCATCAGCCAGGCCGGCAGCAGCACTGCCAGCTCTTTCCAGCGGCGGGCGGTTTCAGGCCGGAGCGGCATACACGGGCATTTTAAAATAACCGGCATGCTGATAGCGGCGCAGCCATGCATTCAGCTGCCGGCGCCAGCCTGCTTCCGGTGTGGAGAACAGCGCCAGCGTGTCTTTCCCGATATCGAGACGGAGCACCACGGGCGCGTGGCCGGACTGCTGCGCAAGCAACTGTTCGGCGGCGGCCTGCAATTGCAGCGGCAAAACGTACCTGCCGGCGGCGGGACCGCTCAGCTGCAGGCTCACGGGTTGCTGCGGGCAAAGGCGGTTATGAAGATTGAGATAGATGTCGAAGTAATACAGCTCTTTTTCCAGCGGCGCTTTATCAAGCCGCACGGCTTTATCGTACAGCATGTAGCGCAGCAGCTCGGACAATTGAAGCACCGCTTCGGCGCCTTCTCCGTCGCGCCGCGCTTCGTCCGCCAGCACGGTTTCCAATGCCTTGAGCTTGCGGAGCAGCAATTGCGAGGAGAACTGCATGCGCGTGAACTGGCGGTATGCGGCGGCCGTTTCCAGCTCCATCCGCCGGCTGCTTTTATCGCCCGCCCGCCAGAGGAGGAAAATATAATAGGCATACGCGCCAAAAGCCACGGCAATGCCGGTGCTGAGACTGAAGCGGAAGTAAGCCCAAAAGGACATGTACGTTTTCGGGACGCCGATC
>JBQCFV010000310.1:0-3881 GCA_051958695.1 Chitinophaga sp.
CGCGTGCTCATGTCGTAACGTTTGCGGTTGTCGATCCGTATCACCAGCCGGTGTTTGCCGGGCGTCAGCATGGCGGAGGCGGAGAAACGATGCGGGGCGATGAGGCTCTCATCCGCACCGCACTCCTGGCCATCCACCCACACACGGGTATTCCACAATACGCGTTCCAGCGTCAGTCGAATGCTTTTATCCCGCCACGACGCGGGTATCGTTACTTCCTTCGCATACCACGCAGGCCCGATGTAGGCGTGTTTTCGCGTGAGCATGAGCAGTATTTCCTTGTTAAGCGAGTCGGGCGTCAGCTCGGTGGCTTTGCCGATACCGGCATCGTCCAGCGTGCCGGGCAATTGCAGCGAGCGGTCGAAACGCTGGTTGAACCAGGCTTCCGCTATCCCTTTGTCTTCAGGATCGAGGCGGTACTGCCATTTGCCGGCCAGCGAAAGGGTTTGCGCGTTCGCGCCGGTGGCGGCGAAAAGAAATATGATAATCAGTCTGCGGATCATAGCTGTTTTTTTTCGTTTTCTGCCGCGGCAGGGGCCTGCATGTCGCGGGCCAGTGTTAAATGTGTTTTTGCGCCTGCGTGAAAGCCCTGCCCGAGCACGTTGCGGAAACAGGCCATGGCCGCGGTCGTTTCTTTCAGGCCAAGAAGCCCCAGCCCTTTGAGAAATTCGCAGTGCATAACGGTGCGCAGGTTCAGATCGTCTTCGAATATCAGCAGGTCGGGCAGCGATACGGCGAAATAATCGATCTTCACTTCATCGTTCGCATGCGCTTCGCCATAAGCGATGAGCCTGCGGAAAATGGCCTCTGCTTTGGCGGGCTGGCCGAGCGCTTCCCAGGCAAGCCCCTGGTAAAATATCTTTTCGGGCGGCTGATCGTTGTAATACATGGCTGCGGAGGGCTCGCTCTGGCCTTCGGTGGCTTTGCGGAAACACGCCTTAGCGGCGTCGGTATCTTTCAATCCCTCGTATGCCTTGCCCAGCCAGTAAAAAATATCGTTCTCCTGCGCGCCGTACAGTTTTCCTTCGCCCAGCGAATCCGGGTATACCTGCGCCTGTTCCAGCTTTACGATCGCCGCTTTGTAATCGCCCTGCCGTATGTCCTGCCGCGCGAGGGCGGTAAGGCTCTGGCAATACTGGCCGGACACTTTGCCTTCGCCGCCTTCCCAAGGGTGGAACTTCCGTTGCATCAGCAGGCTAAAAGCATGTTCATGACGGCCGAGGAAATTATGCAGCGCGATCCGTTCAAGATAAAGATCGTCGCGGAAATTTACCAGCGGTCCGTTGGCTTCGAGCAGCTCGAGACGTTGCGCGGCGTCGGCGTTGAGGCGTTTGCGCAGCTGGTCCAGCTCCATCAGCACGCGCGCGTCCGAAGGGTCCAGCGCAAAGGCTTTTTCAAAATGCTGCAGTGCGGCGGCTGCTTTGCCGCGTTTGTTGAACAGCGCGATGCCGAGGTTGCGGTGAACGGTAGGGAAAGTATCGTCACGGCGGAGCGATTCTTCCCACATGGCAATGGCCTCGTTGTATTGCCTTTTGTCGTACCAGAGGCAGCCGAGGTAATACGGCGCCTTGGCGTCGCGCGGGTTCAGCTCCATGGCCTGCTGCAACACGGGCACGTCTTCTATCCGGTTGGGGAAGCATAGCGCGGGATCGGCGTCCGCGGCCTGCAGGAAGAACCGCTGCGCGATGTCTGCCTGCCCGCTCTGGCGGTAAAACCAGCCGAGGTAATAATAATGCATCGGCGATTGCTCCCGCGATTGCAGGCCCATGAGGCCGATAGCTTCTTCGTACATGCCCGCTGCGGCATAATCGCCGGCGTATTCGAGAAAGTTATGATCGGCGTCGCGGCCGAGGCGCACAAGCATGCCGGAAGCCACCGCGGCGGCTTTTGCATCGCCGGAGGCTTCGAGGCTGAGCTGCTGCTCGTAATATAAAGTCAGGTTGAACAGGTCGCGGCGTAGCCCGTCCCTGCAAGTGTCGAGCGCTTCCTGGTAACGGCCGGTCTTGCGCAGGATGGCGGCTTTCAGCGACCATGCCTTGTTGTTGCGCGCATTCCTGTCCAGCGACCAGTTCACCTGTTCCAGCGCTTCCGCATATTGACTGCGATGGGCGCTGATGCGGGCGAGGGAAAAATACCCGCTGTCCTGCCAGGCGCTGTTCCACACGGCCTTGTAATATTGATCGTACGCTTCATCGCGGCGGCCCTGCATTTCAAGACAAAGACCGAGATTATAAAGCGGCTCTCCGTCGTAGGGGTTGGGATTGCGTTGCGTGAGCGTTTCCACGGCTTTCCGGAAATACGGCTCCGCTTTGGCGAACTGCCCGCGACGGAGATACCATGCACCAAGCGCATTGTTGTTGCGAACGTCTTTCGGGTCGCGGCGGAGGGCTTCGGCGTAATAATCCGCGGCATTGTAAGTGGCATGCCGGTATTGTTCCAGGTGCAGGCCGGTGAGATAAAGCTGCTCGTTGTTCTCCACGGCTTCCGGCGCTGGGGCGGCGGTGGCGGGGGAAGGAATAGACGCATTGCCGTTGGGTGTATGCTGGTAGCGCAATTTCTCTTTGCCGTCGCTGCCGGTTAAAGTCACCAGCAGCGATTCTTCGCCGATACCCGGCGGCAGCGGGATGTCGCGCACGTACACGTTTTCGGGGGAAACATCGATCGTTTCTTGGCGTACATGCTGCCCGTCCGCCAGTACTTCCAGCACGGCGCGCTGTTCGCCGGTAGCGAATATCTTTACTTCCAGCGCGCTCGTCTTCATAAAGGTGTACAGCAGGAAGTCCTTCGTTGCGTTTTTGACCACTCCCAGCTCCCTGTAGGGCATGAAATATTGCGTGAAGGACTTTTCCTCGTAAGGCATCAGCCAGCTGAAATCGGGCTGGTTGTCCGTATACACGCCCGTCATCAGCTCAATATAAGGCCCGTCTTCGTCGGTGAGGTTTTTATCCCAGGCGCGGCCGAAATCGCTATGCCCCCAGGTCCACTGTTTTTTCCCGGGCGAAATATGATGGTCCGCCACGTGCAGCACGCCGGCGCGCGCGTCGTTCTCGTATCCCCCCACAAAATCGTAATCCGACCGGATCGCCATATACGAAGTAGGCACGGGAATATTTTTGTACCGGGAAATGTCCGTTCCCGGCGCGTAATCCACTTTATAATACACGCCCGTGGCAATGGGGAAATCGCTTACGTCGCGTTTCCCGTGATCGAACACGGCATGCACGTCCGGCGGGAATACGGACTGGTAATGATCGTTCACCTTCACGGCCGGGTTCGCCCACCAGAGAAAGGTTTGCGGAAGGGGGGTGCGGTTGTAGAGCTTGCCTTTTATTTCGAGATAGGCTTTATCGGGGTACAGCGTAAAGCCCGCCATGCCTTTGGTGCGGAACATCTTTTCCACTTCGTTCACCCATACCGTTTTGCTGCCGTCCGCATTTTCCTCGATGGTAAAATCGATGGGCTCGTAAGTGCTGGGGCGGTGGTGCTGCGGCCAGTTAAATTCTATGCCGCCGGAGATCCACGGCCCGCAAAGCCCAACCAGCGCCGGTTTTATCACCTGGTTGTAATAAATGAAATGTCTTTTGCCCACTTTGTCGTACGCCATCTGCACACGGCCGCCCAATTGCGGCAGGATCATGATCTTCAGGTACCGGTTTTCGAGGAATACGGCGTCCCATATTTCGTCTTTTTTTTCGTCCAGTATTTTTTCTATGACGGGGTTCGGGTATACTACGCCGCTGCTTCCCTGGTACACGCGTTTTTCAAAGAACATGGGGTTTTTATCCGGCTTGCCAATGCCGTACGTCGGGATGCTGATCTTTTCCTCCCAGACCTGCACAAAAGAATCGCTCATTGCCTGTTTTATTTAGTGTCTTATTAAA
>JBQCFV010000311.1:0-3002 GCA_051958695.1 Chitinophaga sp.
ACCAGGCCAACCTGCGCATCATCAGCGCCACGGCCGATTACATGGGCGTGTCTACCGACAAGGTGATGGTGAACATCCAGCGTTATGGCAACACTACTGCCGGCACCATTCCTTTATGCCTCTGGGATTGGGAAAAGCAGCTGAAGAAAGGCGACAACCTCGTGCTCGCGGCCTTTGGCGGCGGGTTTACCTGGGGAGCCTGTTATGTGAAATGGGCGTACGACGGGGCGGCTAATTAAGTTATATTGATCTTTTTTTAATAGAAGTGCGGGGTGCGGATGTGCTCCGCACTTTTTTATTGGGGGAGACGCTCGCGGCATATTCCCCTGGCCGGCAGCCGACCCGGAATCATGGTTCGCGGCGGGCTACCGGGACTTTCCGCCATGTTCTGCCATAAGAATTATACTGGCCTGCGCTATATCTCAAAAACAAACCCGTGCTGCGTCAGCGCGTCATACTTCGTTCTGTCGAAGCGGTAGAGGTGCGCGCCTTTTTTTGACGAGGTTTTGTCTTTTTCTTCCAGCTTCTCCATGATGTCCATCGCCAGTATCTTTTTCCGGAAGTTCCGTTTGTCCAGCACCCGCTGGCAGATCTCTTCGTACAGGTTGCGCAGCTGCGGCAGCGTGAATTTCTCGGGCAGCAGCTCGAACCCGATGGGATGGAAACGCGCCTTGTCCCGCAAACGGTCGAGCGCGTCGTTCAGCATTTTATTGTGATCGAAGATCAGTTCGGGTATCTGGTGAAGGCAGAGCCAGTGCGCGCCGTGGGCGGCGGCCAGCAGACGGTCGTGCTCGCTGATGCGGATGAGCGCGTAATACGCGATGGAGATCACCCGCGCGCCCGTGTCCCTGTCCGTATCGCCGTAGCATTGCAGCTGGTCCATGTAAATGTCCTGTATGCCGGTAGTTTGCCGCAGCACCCTGATGGCCGCATTGTCCGTGCTTTCGCCGTCCTGCACAAAGCCGCCCACGAGCGACCACGCGCCCTCCATCGGGTCAACTTTCCGCTTGATAATGAGGAGCTTCAGCTTACCGTCTTCGAAGCCGAAAATGATACAATCCACTGCTACCAGGTGCCGGGGAACGTTCGCGTAAAAAGATGCAGGACTCATCATAACCGTAAAATACAGGTATTTATTTTTTTGAGAGCGTGTATTCGATGAAATCTGTAGAAGGTATCTTCGAAACTCCCAACTGGCGCAGCATCGTGACCAGCTGCCCGCGATGATAGGTGGCATGGTGGAACATGGTGAGCAAAGTATTTTCCACGGTGGATTTGCAGATGCCTCTCGCCGGGTGATTGTATTCTATCGTATGCGCCAGCCGGGCGTCCGAGGCCGTTGCGATGAAATCTTTCAGCTGTTCGTTCTGCCGGGCAAAACGCTGCGCGAACTCCTGCCAGCTGCCTTCAAAACCTTTCGCTGGCGGCAGCACGGGGCTCGCCAGCTGCAAACGCTGGAGCCAGATGCCTTCCGAGTTCCACATGTGGTAGGCCGTGGCGCGCAGGCTGGGAAAGCTGCTGCCAAGGTCCCTGTCAAGCTGCTCCGCCGTCAGGCCGTTCAGCACCGCCAGCAGCCGCTGGTTGGCCCACATGTTGTGCATGGCGCAGCGCAGTAGGAGTTCCCTCATCTAATTCTTATTTTTACAAAGTAATATAACAAGATACTCAAACAGGAAAACAATTCAAATCACGATAATGAAACAGTCAGCTCTCTCAGGATTCAGTTCGGTATGCGTGCATGCAGGCCATGAGCAGGACCCCAGGTATTCTCACCTCACCCCCATATATGCTTCCTCCACTTACGTGTACGATTCGGCGGAGCAGGGCATGCGCCGCTTTTCGGGGGAAGAGGACGGTTATATCTATACCCGCTGGGACAGTCCGAATTTCCGCGAAGCGGAACAAAAGATCGCCGCGCTGGAAACCTTTGGCCTCACGGGGACCGACGGGCAGCCGCTGCAGGCCAAGGCCAAGCTGCATGCGTCCGGTATGGGCGCGCTGTCCACGCTGTTTCTCGCGCATCTCAAAGCGGGCGACAAGGTGATCTCGCATTATTCGTTGTATGGCGGCACGGAAGAGCTGTTCCGCAAAGTGCTGCCACCCCTCGGCATCGAAGCCGTGATACTCGACCTGCGCGACCTCGACGCAACGGCGGCCGCTATCAAGGCGGACCCATCCATCAAAATGATGTACCTCGAAACGCCCGCCAATCCTACCCTTCGCTGCGTAGACCTCGAAGCGCTGATCGGCATCGCGCGCGAGCGCAAGCTCGTTTCCGCCGTAGACAATACTTTCGCAACGCCATACCTGCAGCAGCCTTTCGCTTACGGGGCGGATTACGTATTCCATAGCACCACCAAGTTCCTGAACGGCCACGGCACCGCTATCGGCGGCGTGCTGGTGGGCCGCGACATCGAAATGATGAAAGGACAGGTGGAAAAGGTGCACCGCATGCTCGGCGCCAACAGCAATCCCTTCGATTCATTCCTGCTCACACAAGGCATCAAAACGCTGGAAGTGCGCATGGAGCGCCATTGCCACAACGCTATGGAAGTAGCCGGCTTCCTCGACGGCCATCCGGCCGTAGCGAAAGTGAATTATCTCGGCCTCACCGGCCATCCCGATTTCGCCATCGCCAGCAGGCAGATGAAACATGCGGGCGCCATGATGAGTTTTGAATTAAAAGGCGGGCTGGAAGCAGGCATACGTTTTATCGACCGGCTGAAGATGTGCCTGCGGGCCGTTTCGCTTGGCACCTGCGATACACTGATCTGTCACCCCGCATCCATGACGCATTACGGCGTACCCAAAGAATTGCGCGAAAAATACGACATCACCGACGGGCTCATCCGCGTAAGCGTAGGCATCGAATCCGTAACGGACATTCCCAACGACCTCGACCAGGCTTTACAATAAAACACCGCAACGAACATATGATCACGATCAGAAGAGCAGAAAAAAAGGATTGCCCGCGCATGATGGAACTCGTGCGCGAGCTGGCA
>JBQCFV010000312.1:0-8908 GCA_051958695.1 Chitinophaga sp.
GTAGATACTTACATCTCCATGCCTCCCCGTCCGGTTGACCAACCGTTCCTGATGTCTGTGGAAGACGTATTCTCTATCACCGGTCGTGGTACTGTTGCTACCGGTCGTATCGAGCGTGGTCGTATCAAAGTTGGTGAGAACGTTGAGATCGTAGGTCTGCAAGCAGAATCTATGAAATCTACCTGCACCGGTGTTGAGATGTTCAAGAAACTGCTGGACGAAGGTGAAGCTGGTGACAACGCCGGTCTGCTCCTCCGCGGTATTGAGAAAACTCAGATCCGTCGCGGTATGGTTATCTGCCAACCTGGTTCTATCACTCCGCACACCGACTTCAAATGCGAAGTTTACGTACTGAGCAAAGAAGAAGGTGGCCGTCACACGCCGTTCTTCCAGAAATACCGTCCTCAGTTCTACTTCCGTACTACGGACGTAACTGGTGAGGTTGAGCTGCCGGCAGGTGTTGAAATGCTTATGCATGGTGATAACAACAGCCTGACAGTGAAACTGATCCAACCGATCGCTATGGAGAAAGGTCTGAAATTCGCTATCCGCGAAGGTGGCCGTACCGTAGGTGCTGGTCAGGTGACTGAAATCCTGAAATAATCGGTAGTTTACTACTGAGAAAATAAAAAAAGCCATCAGTGCTGACGCAAGTAATCTTCCAAAGATTATCTTTGCCGACGGTGAAAGCGAAAGTTACTGATGGCTTATACACGGGCATGGTGCAACGGTAGCATACGGGTCTCCAAAACCTTTGATCTGGGTTCGAATCCTAGTACCCGTGCGGAATAAAAAAATGAAATTGCCGGAAAGTTGAATTGCTGGTTTTTTACAGAATACCTGCAATTTTTCTCCACGGCAATTTTTATCGTTCATATGGATAACTTAAAACGATGAACAAAATCTTTAGCTATTTCAGGGAATCATACTACGAGCTGGTTCATAAAGTATCCTGGCCTACCTGGCAGGAATTGCAGTCCTCAACCATGATCGTGCTGGTGGCCACTATTATCATCACCCTGATGGTTTGGGGTATGGACAGTGCTTCTCACCTTGTATTAACACAATACTATAAACTGTTTTCATAATGGATGAAGCCCAAAACCCCACTCAGCCCGCTCAGGAAACCAAATGGTACGTGCTGCGCGTGGTGAGTGGCAAAGAGAAGAAAGTAAAGGAATACCTGGATATCGAAGTGCGCCGCGGAGACTGGGGCGGTATTATCACCCAGGTTTTTCTTCCCGTGGAAAAAGTTTATAAAGTGCAGGCCGGTAAAAAGGTAATGCGTGAAAAGAACTTCTACCCCGGGTATGTGATGATCGAAGCCATCGACGGTAAAATGAACGATGAAGTGATCCAGGCCATCCGCAACGTTTCCGGCGTGATCCACTTCCTCGGCAAAGAAAAGCCCATCGCTCTCCGCAAATCCGAAGTCAATAAAATGCTCGGCAAGGTAGACGAGATCTCCGATCAGGGCCTTACCATGAGCGAGCCTTATATCGTCGGCGAAACCATCAAGATCATCGACGGCCCGTTCAACGATTTCAACGGGGTGATCGAAGAAGTGCTGGAAGACAAAAAGAAACTGAAAGTGACCGTAAAGATCTTCGGCCGCGCCACACCGGTAGAGCTGAACTTCATGCAGGTAGAAAAGATCAGCTAAGGCTGTTCGGAAGCATATTAAAAAAGCCGTCCTATGGGGCGGCTTTTTTCGTTGGGAGAAACAGAGGGTTATTTATTGTCGGGTGTATTTTAATTCCATGCTTTTGTATTCTTTTCCGTCGGCCATCATGTACATTTCCATCACCTGGTTGTTGTCGTCCACCCATTTCACCACCTGCCGTACGGGCAGGGCCTTACCGGCCACGGCGTCGGTGGCCTTACCGGTAAATGTGATGGAGCGGGTGGCTTCGTCCCAGGGGCCTTCAAGATACATGATACCCGTACCCATATTGTCGATCCAGGTGGTGACGAACACCTTCCTGACGTTGTCGTACCCCAGCAGCCCGGTGCCTTCAAAAGGCTGCCCGTCCATGGTGGAGGTGAAGCGGGTTTCCTGGTAACGGCCGCCCATGATCATTTTGTTCGTGCAGCTGCCGGTGTTGGTCATCGGCGGGGCGCCGGGCGCCATCCAGAAGGTCATGTCGGCTTTCCAGTTGCCGTCCGCCATGGCGATCATTTTCTGCATCGGGCCGGGGGTGGCGTAGTCCATCCAGGCCTTCATGGCGGCATCGTCCTGCGATTGTGCGGAGAGCGCAACGATCGTTGCGGTGAGTGCTAACAATATGCGTTTCATAATGGGGTGTTTTTTGGATCATGAAGTTACGCATTACTTGCTTCAGCAACATTTTAGGTGGTGCCACATGTATTTTTTCTGTTCCAGACAGGCGTGATCGTCTTCCACCGGTAATTTTGAGGATGCCAGGTGTATTTTTTCTATTCCACTCATTGGGCAGACGGGCGTGATGGTCTTCCGCCGGTAACTTTGTGGATACCACGTGTATTTTTCCTTATTAAACCCATTGGAGCAGACGGGCGTGATGGTCTTCCGCCGGTAACCTTGTGGATGCCGAGTATATTTTTCTTATTCCACCCATTGCAGGCAAACCGGTGTGGGCACGGACAGCTCTTCGCCCGTAGGGCTAAGCAGCCCGGTGTTGGCGTCTCTTTTGAAAACCACGACCGTATTGCTTTTCTGGTTGGCGGCCAGCAGAAATTCCCCGTCAGGCGTGATGAGGAAGTTGCGCGGCTCCAAGCCCAGCGTGGGCTGGTGGCCGATCAGCGTAAGCGTACCGTCCTTTTCGCTGATGCGGTAGATGGACAGGTTGTTGAGATCGCCGCGGTTGGACATGTAGAGGAATTTCCCGTCCGGAGACAAGTGGATGTCCGCGCTGCCGAAGCTGGAGCCTTTGTAGTCCGCCGGAGCGCCGGAGATGGTCTGCAGATGCGTGAGCCGGCCGTTGTCGTAACTAAAAACCTCCGTTTGCCCGCTGATCTCGAGCACGAGGTAGGCGTAATGGCCGTTGGGATGGAAAACGAGGTGACGCGGGCCACCGCCCGGCGTGGCGCTCACGAAAGGCTGGGCGGCGGGTTGGAGAGGCCGCATTTTGCGGGAAGGCTCGAAGTCGTAGATCATTATTTTGTCCGTGCCAAGATCCGGTACGAGCAGCTGTTTGCCATCGGGCGAGAAGTTCACCGAATGCACATGCGGCGTTTTCTGACGCGATGCTACGGGGCCGGAGCCCTGGTGCACGATCTGCTGTACGGCGGCGGAGAGCTGACCGTTCTCATGCACGGGAAGCGCGGAAAGGCTGCCCCCGTTATAGTTGCCGGTGAACACGAAGCGGTTGCCCGCGTCCGTACTGACGTGGCAGGGACCCGCGCCGGTCGGCTGATGATTGATGAGGGCGAGCGCGCCGGTGTTACGGTCGAAGGAATACGCGTACACGCTGCCGGGACTATCCTTGGCAAATTCGCTGGCGGCGTAAAGAAAGCGTTTGTCGGGGGATAAAGTGAGGAAAGAAGGGTTAGGGATGCCTTCGGCGATATGGGCCTGGATAAACCGGCCGGTGGCGGGATCTTTCCTGAAAACGTAAATGCCTTTGCTGCCTGCATTGGTGTAGGTGCCGACGATGAGGAATTGATTTTTCTGCATGGGTTTGTAGGTTGCGAAGATCGTAAGAAGTAAGATGGACGTTAATATTTTCATGACGGGAGATATGGGGAATTAAAGTACGGAAAAATTTCTGCGGATGAAAGAGGCGAGTGGGAAGGTATTAACACCCTGGGTGAAAATGAATAAGATGAATAAAGATATTCTTTGCTGATGCCTTGTGGGTAAGGAAGGTGTTAACACCTTCGGTGAAAATGAACAGGATGAACAGGAGAATTGTGAACAGGGACAGCTAAATTGCAGTAAGCACCATAAAATTTTAACCGTTAAATTTGTCAAAAATGCGGGTATTGACGAAAAAAGACGACACCATCCGGAAAAAGCTGCATAACCTGGTAGATAATGCCGACAGCAAAATGCTCCACGCACTGGATAATATCCTGGGCGCTTCTGCCATTCCGGATTGGGAAAACAACGAGGAATTTGTAGAAGAGCTGAAACAACGCTGGAACGGGTATATGAACGGGGGAAAAGCATACACCCATGCGGAAGTAATGGAAATCGCCAAAAAAGCACTGAAAAGCGTCAAACGGCGGTCCGCATGAATTATCAGCTGAACTATCATCCGGCGCGGCGTTAAAAGAATTAAGAGAAGCGGTCATTTGGTATGAAACCCGGGAAGAAGGCCGTGGAGATAAATTTTTACAATATCTGGAAGAAAAGCTGCTATACCTGGCCCGGTACGCGGAAAGCTACCCGGTGATAAAGGGATATTTCAGAGAGTTTTTTATCGGCCGTTATCCGTATCTGATCATCTACCGGTTGAGGAAACGGCAAAAGCTGCTGATAATATTATCCGTATTTCATACCCGCAGAGATCCTGCTCAGAAATACCGGAAATGATGTATCTTTGACCTGTTTGCGCGCACTACCTATTCCATTTATTTCCAACCACTTAACCATTAAACTTAATCCCAATCCCCGTATAATAGCAAAAAAAATGCCGAACTCCAAACATTTTTTGTTATTCATTTAAAATATACCTACCTTTGCATCCCCCTTAAAATGTCTTTCTGAGACCTTTTGAGTTTTGGGAGTTTTGCCCCGGCAACGGCGGCGGAACGTTTCACCAAATTAAAAACAGAATAATGGCTAAAGAGATCGCAACGTACGTGAAATTGCAGGTTAAAGGCGGCCAGGCCAACCCTGCACCTCCGATTGGTCCCGCCCTGGGTTCCAAAGGTGTGAACATCATGGAGTTCTGCAAACAGTTCAATGCCCGCACCCAGGACAAAATGGGTAAAGTGCTGCCTGTATTGCTGACCGTTTACACCGACAAATCATTCGACTTTGTAATTAAGACGCCCCCGGCTCCCGTACAGCTGCTGGAAGCTGCTAAAATTCAAGGTGGTTCTAAAGAACCTAACCGTAACAAGGTGGGTAAAGTATCCTGGACGCAGGTTGAGGCTATCGCGAAAGACAAGATGCCCGACCTGAACTGCTTCACACTGGAAAGCGCCATGAGAATGGTGGCCGGTACCGCGCGCAGCATGGGTATTACCGTTGATGGTAAAGCTCCCTGGGAAAACTAAATTGTTCACCCTGTTCAGACAGGTTAACTTTTAAATCATTCAGAAATGGCAACTAAGAAAAGAAAAGTGGCTGACGTTAAGGTGGACAAGAACAAGATCTATAGCCTGAAAGAGGCTTCCACCCTCGTTAAAGACATCAACTGCACCAAATTCGACTCTTCCGTCGATTTGCATATCCGCCTGGGCGTAGATCCCAAGAAAGCTGACCAGGCCATCCGCGGCTCCGTTACACTGCCGCACGGTACTGGTAAGACCAAAAAAGTACTGGTTCTCTGCACGCCCGACAAAGAGGCCGCTGCAAACGAAGCCGGTGCTGATTTCGTAGGTCTGGACGAATTTATCCAGAAGATCGAAAGCGGCTGGACCGAGATCGACGTGATCATCGCCACCCCGGCTGTAATGCCGAAGATCGGTAAACTGGGTAAGATCCTGGGCCCCCGCAACCTGATGCCTAACCCGAAAACCGGTACTGTTACCAACGACGTGGCAGCAGCGGTAAACGAGGTGAAAGGCGGTAAGATCACCTTCAAAGTAGATAAAGCCGGTATCATTCACGCTTCCATCGGCCGCATCTCCTTCGCTCCCGAAAAGATCGAAGAGAACTCCCAGGAGCTGATCAACGCGATCATCAAGCTGAAGCCTACAACGGCCAAAGGCACATACCTGAAAGGCCTGTCCATGGCAAGCACCATGAGCCCGGGTATCGTTATTGACACAAAATCTGTTCAAAACTAATTGACCGCCCTGTAGCCGGAGCCTTCGGGCTGAGAAGGCGAAACGGTCAATGCCAAACACAAAGCAATGAACAAAGATCAAAAGAATGAGGTAATCGAACTGCTGAAAGGCAAGATTGCTCAATACAACAACTTCTACATTACCAATACCGAATCTCTGACGGTTGCGCAGGTGAACCACCTCAGAAGGGTTTGCTTCGACAAGAACGTGGAAATGAAGGTGGCCAAGAACACCCTCATCAAAAAGGCGCTCGAAAGCCTGGACGGTGAAAAGTACAACGGCATCTACGACGCACTGAACGGCGTAACCGCCCTGATGTTCTCCGACAGCCCGAAAGAGCCCGCGCTGATCATCAGCACCTTCCGCAAGGAAAACGCCAAACTGGAAAAACCCGTTCTCAAAGCCGCTTTCGTTGGCGACGAGATCTACCTGGGCGACAACCAGCTGGCTACCCTGGTGAAGATCAAGACCAAAAACGAGCTTATCGGCGAAGTTATCGGTCTGCTGCAATCTCCCGCCAAACGCGTTATCGCGGCACTGCTGGAGAAAGGCAAGAACGAAGGCGGCGAAGTTGCTGCCGCCGAAGCGCCCGCCGCGGAGTAATCCCCGGCCCTATTACATTGGCTTCCAAGTCACAACATACACAAACATCTGTTTAACAACAATTTAAAAACGACAAAAAATATCATACAATGGCAGACGTAAAAGCATTAGCTGAACAATTAGTAGGTCTTACTGTTAAGGAAGTGCAGGAACTGGCAGACGTTCTGAAGAACGAATACGGTATCGAACCTGCTGCTGCTGCAGTAGTTGTATCAGGCGACGGTGGCGGTGGCGCTGCTGCTGCTGAAGAAAAAACTGCATTCAACGTAGTTCTGAAAGCTGCTGGTGCCAGCAAGCTGAACGTAGTGAAAGTGGTAAAAGATCTGACAGGTCTCGGTCTGAAAGAAGCCAAAGAACTGGTTGACGGTGCGCCGAAAGCAGTGAAAGAAGGCGTTAGCAAGGCTGAAGCTGAAGATCTGAAAGCCAAGCTCACCGAAGCTGGCGCTGAAGTAGAAATTCAGTAATTCTTTGTTTAATATACATCTTTTTTAAGGTCAAAAAGTGCCCCGGTACTTTTTGGCCTTACTCCCTTTGGGAAGGTGGGTTTCCGCGACGTCCGGCAAAACGGGAAATAAGCCGGTCATCAGTGTTGAAACACAATATTTTGGGTGTATTGACAAAGAATCATTAATTTCCCTTATTCATACAAGTCATATTAACTGCTAACTTCGAATATGTCTCTAAAAAAAGCCCAAACTAACGAAAGAGTAAATTTTGGAAAGATCAAACAAGTTGCTGAGACACCGGATCTGTTGGCTATCCAAATCCAATCTTTCAAGGATTTCTTCCAATTAGAAACCACACCAGACAAGCGTAACAACGAAGGCCTTTTTAAAGTATTCAAGGAAAATTTCCCGATTACGGATACCAGAAATATCTTTAATCTGGAGTTCCTCGATTATTTCGTGGACCCTCCGCGTTATACCATCGAAGAATGTATTGAGCGGGGGCTTACGTACTCCGTGCCGCTCAAGGCAAAGCTCCGGTTGAGCTGTAATGATGAGGAGCACGTAGATTTCCAGACCATTGTGCAGGACGTTTTCCTCGGGAACATCCCTTACATGACCCCCAGGGGTACCTTCGTTATCAACGGCGCGGAACGTGGAGTTGTATCCCAGCTCCACCGTTCACCAGGTGTGTTCTTTGGTCAATCCATCCATCCCAACGGCACCAAGATCTACTCCGCAAGGGTGATCCCCTTCAAAGGCGCCTGGATGGAGTTTGCGACGGACATCAACAACGTGATGTACGCGTACATCGACCGTAAGAAGAAGTTCCCGGTAACCACGCTGCTTCGTGCCATCGGCTATGAAACGGACAAGGACATCCTGGAACTGTTTGGCATGGCTGACGAAGTAAAAGCAGACCGCAAGAACCTGGAAAAATACGCCGGCAAAAAGCTGGCCGCCCGCGTTTTACGCAGCTGGGTGGAAGATTTCGTGGATGAGGACACCGGCGAAGTGGTGAGCATCGAACGTAACGAGATCGTCCTGGAACGCGACAGCATCCTCGACGAAGCGAACATCGAGCTGATCACCGATATGGGCGTGAAATCCGTATTCGTACAGAAAGAAGAGGTGAGCGGCGACTTCGCCATCATCTACAACACCCTCAACAAAGATACCTCTAACTCCGAGCTGGAAGCCGCTCAGCACATCTACCGCCAGCTGCGCGGTGCCGATGCGCCGGATGACGAAACAGCAAGGGGCATCATCGATAAATTATTCTTCTCCGACAAGCGCTATGACCTGGGCGATGTAGGCCGTTACAAAATCAACCGTAAACTGGGCCTCGCTACAGCACTGGATATGAAAGTGCTGACCAAACAGGATATTATCGCGATTATCAAATATCTCGTACAACTGACCAACGGCAAGGCGGAGATCGACGATATCGATCACCTGTCTAACCGTCGTGTTCGTACAGTAGGAGAGCAACTGTATGCGCAGTTTGGCGTTGGCCTGGCCCGTATGGCCCGTACCATCCGCGAAAGAATGAACGTACGTGACAACGAGGTGTTCACGCCGGTGGATCTGATCAATGCAAGAACGCTTTCTTCCGTGATCAACTCGTTCTTCGGTACGTCTCAGTTGTCGCAGTTCCTCGACCAGACAAGCCCGCTTTCTGAGATTACCCACAAACGTCGTATCTCCGCTCTCGGGCCTGGTGGCTTGAGCCGCGAAAGAGCTGGCTTTGAGGTGCGTGACGTACACTACAGCCACTACGGTCGTCTGTGTACCATCGAAACGCCTGAAGGTCCAAACATCGGTCTGATCTCTACGCTTTGCGTACACGCTTCTATCAACGAAATGGGCTTTATCGAAACGCCTTACCGCAAGGTGACGAATGGTAAAGTAGATACCAA
>JBQCFV010000313.1:0-10630 GCA_051958695.1 Chitinophaga sp.
TTCTGCATGAGCAGGCGGGTGAAGTTGGCAAGACTATGCCCGTAAATGGCCTGCAGGTCTACACCCAGTGAAAAACCTTTGTAGGTAACAGTATTCGCCATGCTTGCCTCGAAGTCCGGCATGCCGTTGCCCAGCACCGTGCGGTCGTCCGCATCTTTTACTTTGTTATTGTTCAGGTCGGCATATTTCAGATCGCCGGGCTTTTTGCCAAACGCCGCGGCTTCTGCGGCTTCCTCCGTGCCCCAGGTGCCCAGCCGGAGATAACCGTAAAATTCGTTCAGCGGCCGGCCTTCCATAATACGCCCGCCCCAGGGATACATGATATCGCCGTTCAGCTCCAGCACGAGGGAACGGTTCATCGACCAGATCAGCGAGGTGTTCCACGACACTTCCCCATGCCGGATATTGTTCGTCACCAGCGACAGCTCGATGCCGCGGTTGCGGATGGAACCGATGTTGTCGAACACGCCTTCATACCCGGTGGTGGACGGCAATAATTTATAATACAGCAGGTCTTTCGTTACGCGGTTGTAAATATCACCGGTGAATTGCAGCCTGCCGTCGAGCAGCGACGCGTCGATGCCGAAATTCAGCTGGTGCGCTTTTTCCCATTTCAGGTTGCGGTTGCCGAGAGCTTCGAGCGTGGCGGAAGGCGCCACCTGCCCGTCGAACACCACCTGTCCGCTGCGCACCCTGTCCTGCGTGACGTAATCGCCGATATCCGCATTGCCCACGATGCCGTAGCTGCCGCGCAGCTTCAGATCGTTCACCGCGTGCACGTTCTGCATAAACGGCTCCGACGATAAACGCCATGCGGCCGAGAAGCTCGGGAAGTAGCCGTAGCGGTTATTCGCGCCGAACCTGGACGAACCGTCCGCGCGGAATGAAAAACCGAACAGGTAGCGGCTGTCGTAATCATAGTTGAACCGCATGTAGTACGAGTTCATGGAGGTATTGCTGGCGCCGGATTCCGGCCGCTGCGGCACGAGCCCCGTTTGCAGGCTGTTGTAAGAAAAAAAATCGTCGAAGAAACCTTCGCTGCCCGCCTTCGTGTTCATGTTGGCGAAGTAATACCAGCTGGCGCCGGCCACGCCGGTGAGCTTGTGTTTGCCGAACTGGTCGTTCCAGGTCAGGGAATCTTCGGTGGTCCAGGAACCGGTATTGCCGTGGCTGCGTGTAGCCACGCCCTGCTGCGTATCGGAATAACCGCGGATGTCGCGGCCGGAAAAATAGAGATTGTAATTCGTGCCGGTCTGCCCGCTGAGGCCCGCCGTAAAGTGCAGCTTTTCGCTGAACTTAAATGTCGCGATGAGGTTGCCCATCGTGTACGTGCGGCCGGCTACCGACTTCACTTCCCGCATCAGCCTCACCGGGTTCTCCGAATCTTCCGCGCCGGGATAGTCGCCTTTGCGCGAATAACTTCCGTCCGCATACCGCACCGGTAAAAACGGGAGGAACTCGTAGATCTGCCGCACGGCGTTAAGGCCGAAGGTGTTGATGTCCACATTATTCTGCTTGAACGCGCCGCTGTTGATCACGGCCTGCACATGCAGCCATTTTTTCACATCCCACCCCAAGTTGATAAAACCGTTCACCTGCCGCGAATAGCTGTTGATGAGAATGCCCTGCTGATCGTTGTACGAAAGGTTCACCAGCGCCGTGATCCCTTCCTTCCCCGCGGACAGCGAGAGCGAATGCTCGTGAGACACGGCGATGCGGCTTGCTTCATCCTGCCCGTCGGTATTGTATTTCGGCGTCCCGTCCGCGTTGAACAGTTCGTCTTTTCGCGGGAACTGCCGCGATGCGTCCAGGTGCGGCGCGGTGCGGCCCGGGAGATATTCGTATTCGCGTCTGAACATTTCCAGCGCCTCGTCCGCATTCATCAGCTCTACTTTCCGCGCAAGCGAGCCAAAGCTCAGCGTGTTCCTGAAAGAAATGTCCGGGCTGCTTTTCGTTCCTTTTTTAGTGGTGATCACGATCACGCCATTGGAGCCTCTTGAACCATAGATTGCTGACGCTGCGGCATCCTTCAGCACGTCTATCGCGGCTACGATGTTCGGGTCAATGATCATCGGGTCCGCGCCCACGATGCCGTCTATCACGTACAGCGGCCCGTTATAGGCGTTGATGGAGCCCGTGCCCCTAATCTTCACGATGGGATTGCCGCCGGGTTTGCCCGAGTTCATCATTACGCTCACCCCGGCTACTTTTCCGGCCAGCCCCTGCATTACGTTCATGGTAGTAGAGCGTTCTTTCAGCTCTTCCCCTTTTACGGTGCCTACGGCGGTGGTGAGATTTTCTTTGCTGGACGTGCCGTAGCCGATCACTACCACTTCTTTGAGCGATGAATGTTTTGGCAGCATGGTGATGTAGATCATGTCCGCATGTTCCACCTGCACCCATTGTTCGCGGAACCCGATGAGGCTCAGGTGCAACGTGTCTCCCGGCCATGCGCGGATGCTGAAAGCTCCGCCGGCGTCGGTGGCGGCCCGGGCTTCGGCCCCTCTCACCGCTATGCTTACGCCCGCGAGCGGATTGGCTTTTGTGTCCAGCACGCGGCCGGTGAGCATGGGCTCAGAGGCAGTTTCGGGCGGGGGTGTTTCTTTCCGGGTGATGAGGATGTTCCTGCCCCGCAGCTCGTATTGCAAAACGGGCGGCAGCATTTTCAGCACCTGTTCCACGGAAACGTTTTTCCGCGTTACCGTTACTTTGCCTGCGGCCGTTATTTCTGAAGGATTGTATACGAACCGGAACCGGGTGGCGGCTTCTATCTGCTCAAACACTTTGTCGAGCGTTTGACCGCTTACGTTGATAGTCACCAGCGTACGCCGCAGCTCGTCGCCGGGAGCGGATTGCGCAACGGTGCGCAGAGCGGACAGGCAACACAATGCCAGCACGAGGCAGCAATAAAGCCGCCCGGGCCTGATGTGCAGGCGTTCCGCTCGTATCTCGTTCATAACTAGAAATTATCGCTCTACACGGATGACCATATCCGGTTTATTCTCCTGGCTGATTGTCGTCGTATATTACATATTCGTTTTTACCCGGCCCCTGGCGGTAACTGAAGCCGTAAATATCACAAAGCATGTCCAGCACGTCCTTTAAAGCTACATTCCCGTCGAAGCGCGCGGTGAGCAGCGCTTTGCCGATGTGCTCCTGCGCAAAGCCGATGCGTGCGTTGTAGCGGCGTTCCAGCTTTTGTGCGATATGGCTGAACATGGCTTTTCTGAACACCAGCTGTCCCTGTCTCCAGGCGCTGAAATCCTCCGCCGTGATCGCATTCGTTTCTATCGTGTTGGCCGCGGGCAGGTATACCGCCTGCTGATTGGCGGCCAGCGTGGCGCGTGCCGTGTTTTCGTTGCCGATTGCTACTTTGCCGCTGGCGACGGTGACGGTCACCTGTTCGCCCGGCGCGTACGCGTCCACATTAAAGCTGGTGCCGAGCACGTTCACATCAAGCGGGCCCGCATGCACAAGGAACGTTTTGCCCTGCTGCGGCGCCACTTCGAAATACCCTTCGCCTTCCAGCCACACTTCGCGGCCCTGCTGCGCGGCGTAACGTATCTTGCTGTCGAAGTTCAGCCAAACCACCGTACCGTCAGGCAGCGCGATCTTTTTGATGCTGCCTTTGCCGGTTTGCTCCGAGAAAGTAACAGCGGCCGTTTCCACCGGCGCCTTCCTTTCCATCGCAAAATAGATCCCGCCTGCGGCGAGCAGCACGGCGATGCTGGCGGCAACCTTCCAGTAACGGAAAGAAGTCTTTATAGTCCGCGGCGCGGGCGTTGCTTCCTCAATTCCTTTGCTCACGCGCATGAACAGCAATTGTTCCAGCGCGGCCAGCTGCCCGGCGTCCAGCTGTTCCGTAAGCCCGGCATGATCGTCAAAAGACCGGTACCAATCGTCTATTTCCCGGATCTCGGCCGCCGAGGCAGCGCTATCCAGGTATTTGTCCAAAAGTTCTTTTAACCGGGTGTTGTTCATCTTTAAAGTCTCTCTAACATTAGACACCTGAAAAACGGTCTACCTCTACTGCCTTTCAAAAATAGTTGGATGCCCTTAATAAGGTGACCAGCAGCCAGAATACGGTAAAGTTGTATTCTTTCAGGCGGGCGCGCAATATTTTGAGCGCCTTCACCATATGTTTTTCGACGGTGCTGACGGAAATGCCCAGCTGCTCGGCGATATGCTGGTACGATAAATGCTCGCGCCGGCTCAGGTAAAATACTTCCCGGCATTTTTCGGGCATGCTGGCGCAGGATTCGTCTATCTTTTGCTGCAGCTCTTTTAGCTGTAACCCGTTCGCTGCGTCCGCATGCTGCGGGCCGCCGCCTTTCAGCATATGCTGCTGGTAAGTATGACGCACCAGCTCGGCGCGCATCGTATTCAGCACGCGGTTTTTCAGGGAAGTATGCAGGTAGCTGCGAAGCGAGCCCTGCAGCATAATGGCCTCACGCTTCAGGTAAAGGTTTACCAGCAGGCCCTGCACCAGCTCCATGGCCGTTTCCCTGTCTTTTACACGCCGGTACGCCGCATCGAGCAATTCCTGCCAGAAACGTTTGTAGATCTCCTCAAACGCCTCTTTCCGCCCCTGCTTCACCAGCAGGAACACCTGTTCATCGGTATACGTGGAGAAATCTTTTCGCATGACTGAAATTCGAACTGACAGCTAATTTAAACGTTTCGGTATGATTTTCTAACTGTCTGTCCGAAATAATCGATGCCGCGGAAATCAGGGCCGGCTGATGGAAAAAGGTTTGTCCTCCTCCGCAATGCCTCTGCCGGTTGCCGGGCGGTTGCCCATTTCCAGCCGCAATACGCCGCCGTTCGCAATATCGGCATGGCGCAGCCAGTTGTGCGGCCAGGGTTTGCCGTTAAGCGTCGCGGATTGGATATATACGTTCTCCGCACTGTTGTTGTGCGCTTCCACCACGAATTTTTTCCCGTTTTCCATCGTGACGGTCGCTTTCGGGAACAGCGGGCTGCCGATCACGTACTGGTCGGTGCCGGGACAAACAGCGTAGAATCCCAGCGCGCTCATCACGTACCACGAAGACGTTTGCCCCTGGTCTTCGTCGCCGGGGTAACCGTTCTCGGTGGCGTTGTACAATTTTTTCATTACGTCGCGCACATGCGCCTGGGCCTTCCAGGGCTGACCGGCGTAATTGTAGAGGTATATCATGTGCTGTATCGGCTGGTTGCCGTGCGCATATTGCCCCATGTCCGCCTTCACCATTTCGGTCATCTCATGGATCATCGATTTGTAAGAACCCACGTTCACTTTGTTAGGCGCGGTGAACACGGAATCCAGCTTTTTGACGAACCGCGCGTCGCCGCCCATGATATCTATGAGCCCCTGAATGTCGTGGAATACAGACCATTGCCAGTGCCAGGCGTTGCCTTCGGTGTACGGGCCGCCCCATTCGTAAGGATCGAAATTTTCCAGCCACTCGCCGCTGATCTTCCTGCCGCGCATAAAACCGGTCACGCTGTCATACTGGTTCTTGTAGTTGAACATGGTGCGGCTGAACAGGTTTTCATAAAATGTATGCCCGGTCATTTTCGCCAGCTGGTATCCGCAAAAATCGTCGTAGGCGTATTCCAGCGTTTGCGAAGTGCTGCCATACGATTCCGGGAAACTTACATACCCGAGCTGGTAATATTCTTTCCAGCCTGCGCGTCCGTTGGCGCCGCCCCAGGGGCCTTTGTTCATGGCCTCATGGAAATAAGCGTCCAGCGCCTGTTTCGGATCAAAGATGCGGATGCCTTTCACCCAGGCGTCCGTGAGCAGTGAAATAGCATGATTGCCCAGCATGCCGCCCGTTTCACTGGGAAACGACCAGGAAGGGAGCCAGCCGCATTGTTTTTGCGCGTCCAGCAGCGCCTGCATGTAACGGCCTTCCATGGTGGGAGGAAGACTGGTATTGAGCGGGAACTGGGCGCGGAAAGTGTCCCAGAAACCGTTGTCCGTAAACATATAGCCGTCATGCACCTTCCCGTCGTAAGGACTGAAATAATAGGGTCCGCCTTTGCTGTTGTGCTCATAAAAGCGGTGGGAAAAAAGGTTCGCCCGGAAAAGACAGGAGTAGAACGTCGCTTTGTCTTCTTCGGAGCCGCCTTCCACCAGCACGCGGTTAAAAAGCGTATTCCATATTTTGTTCGCGGCGGCGCGCGTATCCTCCAGCTTCGCATAGCCGCCCAATTCCTGCTGCAGCGTAAGCTCGGCCTGCCCGGTGCTGATATAGGAAGAAGCGACCTTTACCTGTACCTTCGCCCCCTTGCGGAAACGGACGAACGCGCCCGCGCCTTTTCCTTCGGCAGCCAGGCTGTCCGGCGATACGCGGTTCTGCACGTTTTCCCAGGTGCCGTATGCTTCGAAGGGCTGGTCGAACACCATCACAAAATAGTTCCTGAAATTTTTTGGTATGTAGCGGCCGTTGGTCACAAAGCCTGTTATCTTTCTTTCGGCGGGAAATATCTGTACGCCGCTGAGCGCGTCGTACCCGTCCAGCACTACATAGGCGGGCGTTCTGGCGGGGAAGGAAAAACGCAGGTGCGCGCCTCTTTCGGTGGGCGACAGTTCCGTGGTGACTTTATTTTTGAAAGTCACTTTGTAATAATCCGGCCGCGCGATCTCGTCGTCATGACTAAATTCCGCCGCGCGTTCGCTCTCGTTCACTTTCAGCTCGCCGGCCACCGGCATCAGGCTGAACACCGCGTAGTCGCCCGTCCAGGGGCTGCACTGGTGCACCTGCTGAAAACCGCGGATGCTGTTGGCTTTGTACTGGTACTTCCAGCCGTCGCCATTCTTACCAGTTTGGGCGGACCATGCATGCATGCCGAAAGGCAGCGCGGTGGAAGGATGCGTATTACCATGGCTCAACGCGAACTCGGAATTGGTGCCCTGCAAAGTGTTGGCGTAGGAAACGAGGTCTTTCCGCTGAGCGGCCGCCGCGAGGGAAACGCAGCATAGCAGGCCCGCGATCCATTTTCCGGGGCTCATCGTACGTGGTAATTGCATGTTCTTAATCGTTTTTATTAAAAATAGACACTTTAGCGGGGGAAGACCGCTATTTCCCCCCCCCCCAAAAAAAACGGGAAAGTCACCAACAGCCTCCACCGGAAGCCGTCGATGACTTATTTCCCTTCTATTCTGCAGACGTACAGCTATGCTACGTTAATTCCAGCCGCCGCCCAGCGCCTGGTAGATGTTCACCCGCGCGTTCATCTGCCGCAGCTGCGTTTCGATCAGCTCGAACTTCGACTCCAGCGCGTCGCGCTGCGTCATCAGCACTTCCATATAATCGGCGCGCGCTGATTTGAAAAGATCATTCGAGATGGTGATGGACTCCGTCAGCGTTTCCACCTGCTTTGATTTCAGGTCGTAGCTTTTTTTCAGGTTACCCATTTTTGCCAGCTGGTTGGCCACTTCAAAATACGCGTTCAGGATGCTGCGTTCGTAATTGTATACCGCCTGCATCTGCCGGCTGTTGGCGTTGTAGTATTCCGCTTTGATGGCGTTGCGGTTCACCAGTGGCGCCACCAAGTCGCCGGTGAGCGAGTACAGCAGCGACTCCGGCGTTCTCACGAGGTAAGCCGGGTTAAAAGCGTTGTAACCGATGGACGCGGAAATGCCCAGCGAGGGATAGAAGCGGGCTTTCGCCACTTTTACGTCCAGCTTTGCCGCGGCCAGCTCCTGCTCCGCTTTTTTGATGTCCGGGCGGTTTTCCAGCAGCTGCGAAGGAATGCCCGCCTGCGCGAATCCGGGCACCGGTGTGCTGAAAGCCTTGTCGTTGCGGGCTATCGGCGCGGGGTACCTCCCCAGCAGGAAGTTGATCCTGTTCTCTGTCTCCGTGATCTTTTGCAGGATGTCGTACTGAAGACTTTTTGTGTTCAGCATTTCCGCTTCGAATTTTCGTACAGCCAGTTCCGTTACACGCGTGGCTTCCTTTTGCAGCTTGACGATCTCAAGCGCGTTGTTCTGTATCTCGATGTTCTTCTTCACGATGTCCAGCTGGCTGTCCAGCGCCAGCAACTCGTAATACGAATTGGCGATCTCGGCAACAAGCGTGGTGACCACGAAATTTTTGCCTTCCACGGTAGAAAGGTACCGGGCGACAGCCGCCTTTTTTGCATTATGCAATTTGTGCCAGATGTCCGCTTCCCAGGTAGCGTAAGCGCCCACGAGAAAGTCAGGCAGCGGCTCGGGCATTTCCTTGTCCGGCTTGATGTCCGTGGTGGCTTCGGAAGCACCGCGGCTGGTGTACCGGCCCACTTTTTCGACGCCGGCGCCGCCTTTTACGCCTGCGAACGGTAGGTATTCCCCTTTGCGCGCCCTTATTTCGTTGCGCGTGATCGCTATCTCCTGCAAAGTGATGTTCAGCTCCTGGTTATTTTTCAAAGCGGTATCGATCAGGGCCGCCAGGTAGGGGTCGGTGAAATATTCCTTCCATTTGATCTTCGCGATATTCGTCGTGTCCTGCGAACCGGCGAAAGCGGCGGGAACGGTTTTGTTCTCGGTCCTGCCCGTGAGCTCCGGCACTTTACAGGCCGCGTACGCGAGGCAGAAGCAGCCGATCCCCAGGTATCTGTATAGATTGCATTTAAACATTGTGTTCTAATTCTTCGGTTAATGGATTCTCATCTTCGTTCTTGATCAGCTTCCGTTTGTCCGCCATGCGGGCGAATATGTAGTACAGGCCGGGTATCACGATCACGCCGCAGAGCGTGCCGATCAGCATGCCTCCCGCGGAAGCCGCGCCGATAGTGCGGTTGCCGATAGCGCCGGGGCCGGTGGCGAACACCAGCGGGATGAGGCCGGCGATAAACGCGAGCGAGGTCATCAGGATCGGGCGGAAACGCACTTTCGCGCTTTCGATGGCCGCTTCCAGCACGGTGGCGCCGGCGCGGTGTTTCTGCACCGCAAATTCCACGATCAGCACGGCGTTCTTACCCAGGAGGCCCACCAGCATTACCAGCCCCACCTGCGCGTAAATATCGTTCGCAAGACCCATCACTTTCACCAGCAAAAACGCGCCGAACACGCCGGCGGGCAACGATAGCACAACGGCCAGCGGCAGCAGGAAACTTTCATATTGCGCGGCGAGGATGAGGTAAACGAAACCTAACACGATGAGGAAGATGTACAACGCTTCGTTCCCGCGTTCCACCTCGTCTTTGGAAAGTCCTTCCCAGCCGATGTCGTAACCGCGCGGCAATACTTCCGCCGCTACTTCCTGTATCACTTTCGTGGCCTCGCCGCTGCTGTAGCCCGGCGCAGGCTCGCCCCTGATGGCGGATGAGGTGTACATGTTATACCGTGTGATCTCGTTGAGCCCGTGCGATTTTTTGATGGACATAAAGGCGGAGTACGGCACCATTTCGTCGCGGTCGTTCTTCACGTAGAGCTTCATCAGGTCGTCCGGCAGGCGCCTGTATTCGGGGGCAGCCTGTACGTACACTTTGAGGGAAGTGCCGAAGCGGATGAAACCCAGTTCGTAGGTACTGCCGATGAGAATGGACAGGTTGTCCATCGCTTTGCCGATGGAAACGCCTTTCTGCATGGCGGCCTTGTTGTCTATCTGCAATTCGTATTGCGGGTAGTTGGCGCTGAAGAAAGTGAACAGCCCCGTCAGCTCTTTCCGTTTGGCAAGCGCCGCCATGAACTGGTCGTTCACTTTTTCAAGATCGTGGTAATCGTCGCTATTGGTCTTGTCCAGCAGGCGCAGCGCAAAACCGCCGGCGGCGCCGTAACCCGGCACTGCCGGGGGGCCAAAGAACTCGATGGTAGCGCCCGGTATCTCCTTTGATTTTTCTTCCAGCTCTTCCATGATCTCGTTCACGGAATGCTCGCGTTCCGACCAGTCTTTGAGGTTGATCAGACAGGTGCCGGCATTGGAGCCGCGGCCTTCCGTCAGCACTTCATAACCCGCCAATGCGGATACCGACTGGATGCCTTCCACGTGTTCGGCGATCTCCTGCAGCCTGCGCGCGAGGTCGTTCGTTCTTTCCAGCGTGGAGCCCGGCGGCGTCTGGATGATGGCGTAGATCATACCTTGGTCTTCATTCGGGATAAAGCCGGATGGCAGCACCTTCGCGATGCCGAGCACGCCGGCGCCGAATGCGAGCAGTATGCCGAAAGTGACCACACGCCTGTTGACGATGAGGCTGAGAAATTTCGTATATCTGCCGGTCATTTTTTCAAAGCTCCGGTTAAAGCCGTCGAGGAAGCGGTTCATCAGCGATTTTTTCCTCGGCTGCCCATGATTGTTTTTCAGGATCATGGCGCAAAGCACCGGCGTAAGCGTAAGCGCCACCACGCCGGAAAGCACGATGGCCGTGGCCATGGTAATAGAAAACTGCCGGTAGAAAATGCCCACCGGGCCCGACATGAAGGCCACGGGAATAAACACGGCCGTCATCACAAAAGTAATGGCCACGATGGCCCCGCTGATCTCATGCACTACTTTGATGGTGGCCTGGTACGGCGACAAATGTTCTTCTTCCATTTTTGCGTGCACGGCCTCAATCACCACGATCGCATTGTCCACCACGATGCCGATCGCCAGTACGAGGGCGAACAGCGTGATGAGATTGATCGTAAGGCCAAACAGCTGCATGAAGAAAAACGCGC
>JBQCFV010000314.1:0-6852 GCA_051958695.1 Chitinophaga sp.
GAATTGAGCGGCCTTGTCGAAGCTCATTTCAACGCTGTGGAAAAAGTTATAGTGCTGTTCTTGCGTCAGCTCTTTTACTTTAGCCATAAAAAACGGTTTAGATATGTTGTTGTGGTGTTGTTGTAAGCAGGGTCAGTATAAATGCCGGTCTTATTCTTTCTCGAGCCTGGTCAGCCGCCGGTCCAGCCGTACCAGGTATAATACGATAAACACGAAAATGATCACAAGAATGCCCATGGGCACATAGATCTTGTCATTGCTGCGGAAAAATTCGTTGACGGGGCCCGTCTCGGTATTTTGCTGCTGAACGGTTTCCGTTACGGCAAGCGCGGTGTCTTGCCCGAAAACGCTGGTAAGGGAGAGCATCAGGCAGGTGAAAAGGAGATAAGAAAATCTTTTAGACATGAAGAATATTTTTAAGCACTAATCTTTTGTAGCGGTTCCGTAAAGTATAGATCCAGACGCCGAGCAACGGCCAGCCGATGAAGGCGGGCCAGAGCACCATTTTGATGGTGCCGGCGGTATCCTGCGAGCTGAAGCCGGGGCTGCTGGCGCTGCCGGGGTGAAGCGATTCCACCATTCTCGGGATGATATATGTAAGCGGAATGAGCAAGGCGAAGGCGAAAACGTTAAAAATGGCGGATACGCGCGCCCTTTTGTCGAGATCGGTGAAAGAGAGGCGCAGCACGAGGTAGGCCATGTAGATGGTCAGCGCGATGGCGGTGGTCATCTGTTTGGGGTCGTTCACGATAGTACCGCCCCAGGTATAGGTGCTCCACAACATGCCGGTGGCGAAACCCATCAGCCCGAACAGCACGCCGACGCTGCTGGCACTGGAGGCCCTGACATCCCTCCGGAGGTCGTTGGTAGCGAGGTACCACACGGAATTTACGACGGAAATAGTAAAGAGCGTGTACATGGTCATCCACATGGGCAGATGAAAGAAGATGCCCCGGGCGGCCTGCAGGTTATTGCCTATCGAAGGCACGCTGATCGTGAGCCCTCCTACGATAACATAGACGAGGATCAGGACGCAGGCGATTTTCCACCAGTTTTTAGCCATTATTCATTTGAAATATGTGGGGGCAAACCTACACGATTTCAAGCTAACGGCAAAGCGTTTTGCCGATTTTGACGTTCGTGCAACAGCACCCCGGATCATTGAAAAACCTATACCGCAGGGCGGTATTTGTTAAAATTTATTCTTTCCAGAGGAAAGGGAAAAGTATCAGCGCCAGCGCGATCACCAGCACGTCCATGCCCGCCAGCAGCAGGAACATGCCCGCCAGGCCCGGCTGTACCACCGGCGCGAAGGCGCTTTGGGCGATGTTGCTGAGCAACATCAGGATAGGCATGATAAGCGGGAAACCCATGATGGCCATCAGCGCGGCATTCTGCGCGGCCTGGGCGGCGATGGCGGCCAGCATGGTGAACAGCAGGGAAAGGCTGATCCCTCCCAACAGCACCACCCCCAGGAAATACAGCCCGTGCATGAGCGGGTTGCCCAGGAAAAGGATGCAGCACACCAGCGTCACCACGCTGAACACGGTCATCAGCAATACATTATAGATCAGCTTGGCCGCAATAAAATAACGCGGATGCACCAACGAATAAAAGTACAGCAGCCGGCCGCGGCTTTCCTGCAAAAAACTTTTCGCCACGGCGTTCACGCACACAAAAAGCTGCACCACCCAGAACATGGCGTTCCATATTTTGTCCTCCGGCTCCTTCACCATCAGGTTGATGACGAACATGGTGGAAAACACGTACAGCAGTATGCCGAACAAGGCGTGCCGCTGCCGCCATTCCAGCAACAGGTCTTTTTTTACGAGCGCAATGATCTGCGATAACGGACTTTTCACGCCTGCAAAGATAACTTTGCCCGGCGAAATTGAAATCCATTAACTTTAGCCCTTTATTCAACCAGCGACTCAGACACCACATGAAGAAGATCGTAGTAGCCAACCGGGGCGAAATAGCCCTCCGCGTAATGCGTTCAGCCAGGGAAATGGGCATTGCCACCGTAGCCGTCTATTCTGAAGCGGACCGCACGATGCCTTTCGTGCAGTATGCGGACGAGGCCGTTTGTATCGGCCCCGCCCCTTCCAGCCAGAGTTACCTGCTGGGCGGCAAGATCATCGAAGTGGCCAAACAGCGCGGCGCGGATGCGGTGCATCCCGGCTACGGCTTCCTCAGCGAAAACGCGGCCTTCGCCAAAGCGGTAACGGACGCGGGTTTGATCTTCATCGGCCCGTCCGCCGCCTCCATCGAGGTAATGGGCAGCAAGCTGGCCGCCAAACAGGCCGCGCAGCAATTCGGCGTGCCGATGGTGCCGGGTACCGAAACGCCCCTGCGCAGCATCGACGAAGCGCGGGAAGTGGTGAAGAAGACGGGCTTCCCCATCCTGATAAAAGCATCCGCGGGCGGCGGCGGTAAAGGCATGCGCGTGGTGCAGCAGGAAAGCGAGCTGGAAGAGCAGGTATGCCTCGCCAAAAGCGAAGCCCTCAGCGCTTTCGGAGACGATGCGGTGTTCATCGAAAAATATGTGACCGCCCCGCGGCATATCGAGATACAGGTGCTGGGCGACCAGCACGGCAATTGCGTGTACCTTTTCGAAAGGGAATGTTCCATCCAGCGCCGCCACCAGAAACTGATCGAAGAAGCCCCCTCGTCCGTGCTGACGCCGGCCATCCGCAAGGCTATGGGCGAATGTGCAGTAAACGTGGCGCGCGCCTGCAATTATTATGGCGCGGGTACGGTAGAGTTCCTGGTGGATGAAAATCTCAATTTTTATTTCCTGGAAATGAACACCCGCCTCCAGGTGGAGCACCCGGTCACGGAAATGATCACCGGGCTGGACCTGGTGAAGGAACAGATCCGCATCGCGGACGGCGGCAAGCTGCCGTTTACGCAGGAAGCGCTCCGCATTAACGGTCATGCCATTGAGCTGCGCATTTGCGCGGAAGATCCCGCCAATAACTTTTTGCCCGATACCGGCCGGCTGGAAACGTATATCCGCCCGCAGGGTTATGGCGTTCGGGTGGACGACGGGTATGAAGAAGGGATGGACATCCCGATCTTTTACGACCCCATGATCGCCAAGCTGATCGCCTGGGGCGCCGATCGTGAAGAGGCGCGGGAAAGGCTCATCAGGGCGATAGACGAATACCGCGTAACCGGCATCCGCACCACATTGCCGTTCGGCAAATGGGCCCTGCAGCAGGCGCCGTTCATCGAAGGCAAATTCGACACGAACTTCATCGCCAAATATTTCACACCGCAGTCGCTGGAAAACAAAGACGAAACCACCGCGCGCGCAGCGGCCATCCTGGCGGCGCAATTGTGGCAAACGGCCGGCGCGCAGGCTGCCGCGCAGAACGGCGTTGCAAAAACTTCCGCTTCAAAATGGAAACAAAGAAAAACCTGGCAATGACCGCTTACATGTTGTTAAAATGCGGCCGCCATATGTCAAAATCAAGAATCCGTTTGTAGCTTTGCAGCGTTTTTAACATGAAGCAGCTGATCCTCAATATCCTGGCATTTTTCTACCAGCCTTTCGCTAAAGTAATGCCCTTCCAGACCTTCCGCTACCTCGCCTGCGGGGGCGGCAACACGCTGCTGGATATTTTCCTGTTCTTTATCAGCTACAATTTTATTCTCCGGCAACAGATGGTGCACCTGCCTTTCATCACCATCAGCCCTTATATCGCGGCGCTCATCATGGCGTTCATGGTCAGTTTCCCGACGGGGTTCCTGCTGAATAAGTACATTGTTTTTTCCGATTCCAATCTCCGCGGAAGAGTGCAGCTGGTGCGGTATTTCATACTGGTGGGCGTGTGCCTGCTGCTGAATTACGTATGCATGAAGCTGTTCGTGGAGTACTGTCATTTTTATCCTACCATCGCCAAAGTGCTGACTACCGTGATCGTGGTGTGCTTCAGCTACATTACGCAGAAAAAGTTCACGTTCAAAGTGAAGGTGGAGCCTTAGGCGGCAATTCGTCCCCTTTATTATAACATACCCTGCAGCGCGGCTCATACAGGTCGGTTTCCCCGAGCAGCACGGTATTTTTGTCCTTGTTTTTACGGTAGGAATGCGTGGCGATGTTGCCGCATTGCACGCAAACGGCGTGCAGCTTGGTAATGTACTCCGCTTTCGCCAGCAGCGCGGGAACGGGGCCGAAAGGCGCTCCCTGGAAGTTCATGTCCAGCCCCGCCACGATTACCCGGATGCCCGCCAGTGCGAGATGATCGCAAA
Source organism: Chitinophaga sp. (assembly GCA_051958695.1). GTDB lineage: Bacteria > Bacteroidota > Bacteroidia > Chitinophagales > Chitinophagaceae > Chitinophaga. Next base: position 4,258 of record JBQCFV010000314.1, read on the forward strand.
CATTGGGCAGCTCGGGGTCGAAGAACTGCGCTTCGTCTATACCCACCACATCCACGCCCTGCCCCAGCAGCAATATCTGCTGCGAGCTTTCCACCGGCGTGGACACGATCCGGTTCTCATTATGCGATACGATCTGGCCCTCGTCATAACGGGTATCTATCGCCGGCTTGAAGATCTCCACGCTGAGATTGGCGAACCGCGCGCGTTTCAGCCTGCGTATCAGCTCCTCGGTTTTGCCGGAGAACATGGAACCGCAGATCACTTCTATCCACCCGCGGCGACCTCCCGTAAGAGAAGGTTCAATAAACATATTATAGTATTTTGATTATTAAGTTGTTAAAAAATTATAACTTAGTGCAATTAAAATAATTTCTATCAGACGGCGTTAACAATTAAGGCATGGAAAAAATAAGTGCATTAATTGACAAACTGCAGGAACTGAAAAATTCAGCTGCGGGTTTGCAAACCATATCCTACTACACGCAGCTGTTGCAGGCGGAGATCCTCCACCAGCGCAGCTTGCAGAAACAGCAGGAAGTAAAGGGCAACGGCCATGTGGCCGTGATCATGCCTGCGCATGTGCCTGCCGTGGAAAGACAGGCTATTCCGGCCGAACCGCCGCAGGAAATTCCGGCTGCGGAAAAAAGCCGGCCGGCCGTTCAGGAAAAAGTGCTGCAGCCCAACGGTTATGCGCCCGACCGCGTGCCGGTAAAACCGCCGCGCCCGGAAGAAAAACCCGCTGCCACTCTCTTCGACCCTCCTCCCCCCGCTCAGCCTAAACCGGCCGAACAGCCGAAGCAGCCCGCGGAACATGCAAACGGCATCCGCAAGGAGCTGAACGAGCTGGTGGGCAAACAGGCGCCCTCGCTCAACGACAGGCTCCGCAAAGACAATGTGGAAATAGGGCAAAAGCTCGGCGGCCTCGGCGTTAAGGACCTCCATAGCGCCATCGGCATCAACGACAAGTTCCAGTTCATACAGGAACTTTTCCGCGGTGACAAGAATATGTACGAACGTTCGCTGAAAACCATCAACGAAGCGCATAGCCTGCAGGACGCCGAATACTGGATAGAGCGCGAGCTGAAGATCAAGCTGGGCTGGGACGAGTCCGACCAGGCCGTGAGCCAGTTCTATACCCTGGTTAGGAAACGTTTCTCCTGAATATAAGGGCGGGACATGAACTGCACTCTCGTAAGAAAACGTTTCTCCTGAATATACTGGACTCGATGAACCTTACCAGGCCGTGAACCAGCTCTACACCCTCGTAAGAAAACGTTTCTCCTGAATATAATGAACGATCTTGTCCGTAGCGCCCTGGTTCTCCTCCACGAAGCGCCCCGCGATCTCTGACGTTTGCCCGTAATAATACGCATCGTTCAGCGCCTCCACGGCCCTGCCAAATTCCTCCGCATTATTCACCACGATCGCGCCGCGCGTTTGCACCAATGTTTCCGCTTCGAGAAACTGGTGGAACACCGGGCCGATGATGACCGGCTTTTCGTACGTGGCCGGTTCCAGCAGGTTGTGAATGCCGTCTTTCCCGAAACCGCCGCCCACATAGGCGATGCGGCCGTAACGGTACAGCGCGGAAAGCATTCCCACATTATCGATGATCATTACCGGGGCGTTGCCGGCCTTGCCTGCGGCAAATTCGGAGTATTTCACCGCGTCGGGGAACAGGGTTTTCAGGCTATTGATATGTGCGGGATTCACTTCATGCGGAGCGAGTATCAGCTGCCGCCCTTCGCGGCCGCCGCCGTACCACCATTCCGCCAGCATCTTTTCGTCCGCCTCCCAGGTGCTTCCCGCCACCAGCACTTTTTCCATCGTAGTAAACTTTTCTATTTCAGGAAGCGCCACGGGATGCTGCCGCAGTTCCCACACCCGGTCAAACCGCGTATCCCCCGCCACCGTCACCTTGTCTATCCCATAAATATGCAGCAGGTGCAGCGAGGCCTCGTTTTGCACGAACAGCCTGTCCATCCCCTCCAGCAATCTTCTGAACATGCCGCCGTACCATTTGAAATACGCCTGTCCATGCCGGAAAATGCCGGAAATAAGCAGCACGGGGATCTTGCGTTCGTACATCCCGTTCAGGTAATGGAGCCAGAACTCGTATTTGATGAATATGGCCAGATCGGGCTTTACAATGTCGAGGAACCGGCGCGCATTGGCCGGCGTGTCCAGCGGGAGGTAACAAACATGGTCCGCCCCTTCGTAATTTTTCCGCACTTCGTAACCTGAGGGCGAAAAAAAGGTGAGCAGCACGCGAAGGGAGGGATATTCCCGGCGGATGGCCTCCAGCACCGGCCTGCCCTGCTCAAATTCGCCAAGCGAGGCCGCATGCACCCAAAGCACGGGGCCGCTGCCTTTAAAAGCCGCTTCCAGGCCGGGCCAGGGATCCTTTCGCCCGTTCAGCCACAACTGCGCCTTTTTATTCCCCCCAATGCCCGCCGCCAGGCCCAAAGCAGCCCGGTAAAGACGGATACCCACGTTATAGAAAAAAAACGATAAACTCACGGAATTGATAATTAATCCAATAAATCGAATGCTTGACAAAGATAGTCCCTAAACCTGTCCCAAAATTTGTAAATG
>JBQCFV010000315.1:0-5771 GCA_051958695.1 Chitinophaga sp.
GCGGTTACCAGCACCTTGCCAACAGGCGCATCGGTCGGCAGCCCTTCATACCCGTCACCATAAAAAAAACGGAGGGTGGGATATTTCGCCTTGAAAGGGAACTGTTTTACCAGGTCGAACAGTTTTTTCTGCCGCTCGATGGTATACACGTTCGCTTTCAGCTCGCCGAGCACGCAGGCCTGGTAGGCGCTTCCCGTGCCGATCTCAAGGATCTTTTCAAATGGTTTGACTTCCAGCAACTGCGTTTGGTAGGCCACTGTATAGGGCTGCGAAATGGTTTGCCCCTCCCCGATCGGGAAAGCCCTGTCTTCATAGGCGATCCCTTCAAAAGCCGTGTCCAGGAAAAAATGCCGGGGGATGTTGTTGATGGCTGCCAGTACGTTTTCGTCCGTAATACCCTTCTGCCTGATGTTGTCGACCAATTGCCTGCGTAACCCTTTTTGTTTGTAATTATCTTCGTACCGCCTCATGGGCGCAAAAATAACCATTCAGGGCGATTTTTAAAGTCATTTGACTAAACACCTTTTTCTCACTATTTTACAGTCCATTTGAACCTATCATTGGCCCTGTAAAAAGTAATACAACACATGGACGCAAATATTCGCAGCAAAGCAGAGCAATGGCTCAACGGAGGCTATGACCCGGAAACCGTGGCAAAAGTACAGCAGCTCCTGAAAGACAACCCCGACGAGATCACGGACGCATTTTACCGCAACCTCGAATTTGGCACCGGCGGCCTGCGCGGCGTGATGGGCGTAGGCACCAACCGTATGAACAAATACACGGTGGGCGTGGCTACGCAGGGTTTTGCCAATTACCTGAAAAAATCCTTCCAGGGAGAGATCAAAATAGCGATCGCGCACGACAGCCGGAACAACAGTCGCTTTTTTGCGGAAGTGACCGCCAACGTGATGGCCGCCAACGGCATCAAGGTATTCCTTTTTGAATCCCTGCGGCCCACCCCAGAGCTGTCATTCGCCATCCGCCACCTGCAATGCCAGGGCGGCGTGGTGGTTACCGCCAGCCACAACCCCCGCGAATACAACGGCTATAAAGCCTATTGGAACGACGGCGCGCAGCTGGTGCCCCCGCACGACAAAAACGTGATCGCCGAAGTGGAAAAGATCGGCGGCATCGGAGAAGTGAAATGGACAGGCTGGGAACAGAACATTACGCTGATCGGGAAAGATATGGACGAAGCGTACCTTTCCATGCTCAAAAGCCTGAGCGTGCACCCCGAAGTGGTGGCCAGACAGCACGACCTGAAGATCGTATACACGCCCATACACGGCACGGGCATCACCCTGGTGCCGGAGATACTGAAACGGTTCGGTTTTACCAACGTGCATATCGTGGAAGAGCAGGCTACGCCTGACGGCAACTTCCCTACTGTTGTGTACCCGAACCCCGAAGAAGCCGAAGCCATGAGCATCGGTCTCAAACAGGCCGCCGCCATGGATGCGGACATCCTGCTGGGCACCGACCCGGATGCCGACCGTGTAGGCATCGCCGTGAAAGACCATACCGGCAAATGGATACTGCTCACCGGCAACCAGACCGCCGTGCTGCTTTTCAATTACATCGTGGAAGCGCGCAAACGCAAAGGTCTTGCCCAGCCCAACGACTACATCTGCAAAACCGTGGTGACCAGCGACCTGATAGACGTATTTGCCGCCAGCAACCACATTACCTGCTACAATACCCTCACCGGCTTCAAATGGATCGCCGACCTGATCCGCCGTAAGGAAGGAAAGGAAAAATTCATCTGCGGCGGCGAGGAATCGTACGGTTATATGATCGGCGACAACGTGCGCGACAAGGACGCCATCGCTTCCGTAGCGATGATCTGCGAAATGGCCGCCTACGCGAAGAATGAAGGCAGAACGCTGTACGAGCAGCTGATCGACATTTATGTGCGTTACGGTTACTACAAGGAATCCCTCATTTCCATCACCAAAAAAGGCATGAAAGGCGCCGAAGAGATCGCGGACATGATGAGCGGCTACCGCCAGAACCCGCCCGCTTCCATCAACGGATCGCCCGTCGTAAAAATATTCGATTACCAGCTGTCTCACGCCACCACGCTGGCCACCGGCGAACAAACGCCGATAGACCTGCCGAAATCCAACGTGCTGCAATTCCTCACGGAAGACGGCAGCCGTATTTCCGCACGGCCTTCCGGCACCGAGCCGAAGATCAAGTTCTACTTCAGCGTGCACGAGCCGCTGGAAAACGCCGCCGACGCGGAAAGAGTGGAGCAGCTGCTCGACGCGAAGATCACCGGTATTATTCACGATATGAAACTCGGATGACCCGAGCGGTGCATGTTTTTCTTAAAAAGGCTGCAGGCGGCATTTGCTTCGCCTGCGGCCTTTTTGTTTCGGCGCAGGTAACGGGGGCCGTACCGTACGACACCCTCCCCATCGCCAAACACGACACCACCGCATTCTTCAACGTCCCCGCCCAACCCGTACAGGGCCGCATCTGGGCGCTCGGCGGCGTTACCGCCGCAGTGTACGCCAACTCGCTGCTGGTGCTCAACGAATTTTGGTACAGCGGTTATCCGCGGCGCAGCTTCCATACCTTCAACGATGCGGGAGAATGGCAGCAGATGGACAAAGCCGGCCACATCTTCAGCGCCTACATGCTATCCAAATACAGCCGCGAACTATGGCGCTGGTCGGGCCTGCCACGAAAAAAACAGATATGGATCGGCGGCATGAGCGGGCTCGCATACCAAAGCGTAGTAGAACTATTGGACGCGCATTCCGGCAACTGGGGCTGGTCGTGGAGCGACATGGCCGCCAATGTTTTCGGCGTGGGCGTGATGATGAGCCAGGAGCTTGCCTGGAACGAACAACGTTTCCAGCTCAAATTCTCCTCCTTCCCCGTCCGTTACAAAGATCCCGTGCTAAAAGCCCGCGCGGACGACCAGTTCGGCAATTCCCTGGCGGAAAGAACGCTCAAGGACTACAACTCCCAAACCTACTGGCTGAGCCTCAACCTCAAAAGCGTGATGCCCGAAAGCAATCTCCCCCGCTGGCTCAACATTGCCATAGGTTACAGCGCGGACAATATGTTCGACGATTATTCCAATCAATGGACGGACGCTGCGGGCGTAACGCACGATTACACCTGGCTCAAACGCAAACGCCAGCTCTTCCTTTCACCGGACATCGATCTTACAAAGATCAGCACGCGGCACAAAGGCGTGAAAGTATTGTTTCAGGTACTGAACATGATCAAAATACCCGCGCCCGCACTGGAGCTGGACCTGAACGGGAGGCTGAAGATGCACGCCCTCTATTTCTAATTGGTGAGATAGGCGGAGGAGATCTGTTCGCCCGATACGTCCACCATTACCATATCCTGTATGGTGGTAGCAAGACTGTAACCGACAAAGTCGACGGACAACGGGAAGGATTTATGTTTCCTGTCAACGAGCACGGCCGTTTGTATCTTTTTGGGGAGGAACTGCAAAAAGGGTTTGAGCGCATACAACATGGTGCGGCCAGAATTCGCCACATCGTCTATCACGATAATTACTTTGCCGGTAAAATCCATCTGGCGGGAAAGCGCCACTTCCGCCGGTTTCTGTTTATCCAGCTTTATTTCCATCACCTCCACCTGGAAGGGCGCAATACGCTGCAGGTGCGCGGCGATCTTTTGGGTGAGAATGGAGCCACGGTCCCAGATGCCCGCCAGTATTACGGAAGGCTCGTCGGAATTATGTTCGTATATTTCATACGCGATCCGTTCTATCTTCTTTTCGATCGCCTCCTGCGTGAGGATAACGTTCCTGTTTTCCATATCTCAATTTTGTACGGACGTAAAAATACATAAATTGCAACTAACAACGGGTCAAATCAACGTTATGCAAATTGTTTCACAACTACTGTTCCTGGTGGCGCTGGGCGCTGCCGTTTACTACTTCTCGCGCTGGGCGGCGGGTATACGGCGGACCATCCTGCTGGGCAGGGACATCGATCTTTCCGGGCAGCCGGCTTTGCGCTGGAAGAACCTGCTGCTGCTTGCGTTCGGTCAGAAAAAGATGTTCCGCAACCCGCTGGTGGCGGTATTGCACTTTTTTGTATACGCCGGTTTTATCATCATCAACCTCGAGATCCTGGAGATCATTATCGACGGCCTGGCAGGCACGCATCGTATATTCGCGCCCGTACTGGGTACGCTCTACGGCGTGCTGATCGGCTGCTTCGAAATACTGGCCGTGCTGGTGGCCGTTTCCTGCGCCGTCTTCCTGGTGCGCAGGAACATCCTCAAAATCAAACGTTTTATCAGCAAAGACCTCGACGGCTGGCCCCGGTCAGACGCGAATTATATCCTCATTACCGAGATCGTGCTGATGCTGCTGTTCCTCACCATGAACACGGCGGACGGCGTACTGCAAAGCCGCGGCGCGCCGCATTACCTGGCGGTGCAGCCCTTCTGGATCACGCAGCACTTTGCGGGTATCTTCAACGGTCTTTCCGACGGTACGCTGATCGCCATCGAACGCGGCGCATGGTGGCTGCACATCCTCGGCGTACTGGCTTTTCTCAATTATCTTCCCTGGTCAAAACACCTGCATATCATCCTCGCCTTCCCCAATGCGTATTATGCGCGGCTGATACCAAAAGGTAAAATGGACAACATGCCGGAGATCCAGCAGGAAGTGCTTTATGCCATGCAGCCCGAGCTGGCCGCCAATGCCGCTCCCGGTGACACGCCGCCCAAGTTCGGCGCAAAGGACGTACAAGACCTTACCTGGAAGAACCTGCTGGACGCATATTCCTGCACCGAATGCGGCCGCTGCTCCGCCGCCTGCCCCGCCACGCAAACAGGCAAAGCGCTTTCCCCGAGGCTCATCATGATGAAAACGAGGGACCGCGCCGAAGCCGTCGGCAAACAAAAAGGCGATGCGGACAGCAAAACACTGCTGCACGATTACATCACCGAAGAAGAGCTGCGCGCCTGCACCAGCTGCAATGCCTGCGTGGAAGAATGCCCCGTCAGCATCAACCCGCTCGATATCATTTTACAGATGCGCCGCCACCTCGTTATGGAAGAAAGCAGCGCACCGCCGGAATGGAACATGATGTTCTCCAACATAGAAAACAACATGGCGCCCTGGAAATTCAGCCCGGACGACCGTGACGCCTGGATCAACAGTTAAAACACACAAGTATGCAGATCAAGACAATGGCCGAATATTTTGCCAATGGGGAAACGCCCGAAGTGCTCTTCTGGGTGGGATGCGCAGGCAGCTTTGACCAGCGCGCGCAGAAGATCACCCGGGCATTCGCGGAGATACTGACCAGAACGGGGATACAGTTCGCGGTATTGGGGAAGGAAGAAGCCTGCACCGGCGACCCGGCACGCAGGGCGGGCAACGAGTTCCTGTTCCAGATGATGGCTTACAACAACATCCAGGTGCTGAATAACTATGGCGTAAAAAAGATCGTCACCGCCTGCCCGCATTGTTTTAATACCATCAAAAACGAATACCCCGAGCTGGGCGGCAGCTACGAAGTGATCCATCACACCACTTTCCTGCAGCAGCTCATCGACGAAGGCCGCGTCAAAATAAAAGAAGGCGGTTCTTTCAAAGGAAAAAAGATCACCTACCACGACAGCTGCTACCTCGGCCGCGCGAACAACATCTACGAAGCCCCGCGCGCCGTGCTCGAAACGCTGGACGCCGACCTCGTGGAAATGAAACGCTGCAAAAGCAAAGGGCTCTGCTGCGGCGCCGGCGGCGCGCAGATGTTCAA
>JBQCFV010000316.1:0-3889 GCA_051958695.1 Chitinophaga sp.
TCGCATTGGCCTCTATGAACTAGTACAGCGCGCGGATGAGTTTGCAGGGTGAGTCTCACATGTTATATCTCGTTTAGGAATTTGTGAACAAAACTGATGTCCATGGAACCTTCTCCCACGGCGGCGGCTACACGGTTCATGGCGCCCGCCCGCACATCGCCCGCAGCAAAGATGCCGGGGCAGCTGGTTTCGAGGATGTAGGGGTCGCGTTCCTGCTTCCAGACCTTTTTGAAGGCCGGGTAATTTTTGAGGTCGCGGCCGGTTTCGATAAATCCCTTGTCGTTCTTGATGATCTCCAGGCCCACCCATTCCGTGTAGGGTTTGGCGCCGATAAAGATGTACAGCGCGTCCGCCGGCACTTCGTTCTCGGTATGGGTGTTGAGATCGGTGATCTTCAGCGAAGCGAGCCGCTGCTCGCCGGTGGCGCCGGTGATCTCGGCGCAGGGCAGCAAATGGATGTTGGCGGTATGGCTCAGCTGGTCTATGAGATAGCTGCTCATGGACGAGCTGAGATTCGGTTTGCGGATCACGATGTATACGTTCTTTGCGAATTTCGAAAGGTACATGGCGGCCTGCCCTGCGGAATTGCCGCCGCCCAGCACGTACACTTCCTTGTCGCGGCAGGAGGCCGCTTCGGTGCTGGCCGCGCCGTAATACACGCCCGCGCCGGTAAACTCGCCGATGCCGGGCGTTTCGAGCCTGCGGTAGTCCACGCCGGTGGTGATCACGATGGACTTGGTGAATATCTCCGTATCGTCGTCGAGCAGGATCATTTTGTAATTGTCCTTGAGCCTGATCTCGCGCACGGACAGCGGCGAGAGAAATTCCGTGCCGAAGCGCGTGGCCTGCGCGATGGCCCTGCGCGTGAGGTCCGCCCCGCTCAGGCCGGTCGGGAAACCGAGATAGTTCTCGATCCGTGAGCTGGTACCCGCCTGCCCGCCCGGCGCGCGTCTTTCGATCAGCAGCGTGTTCAATCCTTCGGAGGCGCCATACACGGAAGCGGCCAGCCCCGCGGGCCCCGCGCCGATAATGGTAACATCGTACACGGCCTGTTTTACCGTGGGGTTGAGGCCGATGCGCAGCGCGATGTCTCTCAGCACGGGCGTTTTCACCAACGTGCCGTCCTCGAAAATGATCACGGGCAGATCGTTCGGCTTCAGATCGTTGGAGCCGGCCAGCATCTTGCACTGCTCATGCGTTTCCACGTCCATCCAGAGATAAGGCACGAGGTTGCCCGCGAGAAAATCCTTGATCTCATGGCTTTTTGGCGAGAACTGGTACCCCAGCACTTTAATGCCTTTGAAGTCGGGATGATAACCGGCCTGCCAGTCGTCGAGCATTTCGTCGATCACGGGGTAGAGCTTTTCCTCCGGCGGGTCCCAGGGTTTCATAAGATAATAATCGAGCTTCACGGAATTGATGGCCTTGATGGCCGCGTCCGTATCGGAATATGCGGTGAGCAGCACGCGTTTGGCGTCGGGGAAAATGTGCATCGCTTTTTCAAGAAAATCCACGCCCTGCATTTCGGGCATGCGCTGGTCGGTGAGGAACAGCGCCACTTCTTCGCCTTTGTTCTGCAATTCGGGCAGCGCGGCAAGCGCTTCGTTCGCGGAAGAAGTGCTCAGGATGCGGTACTGCTCGCGGTATTGCGAACGGAGGTCGCGGCCCATGGCGCGCAATACCTGCTGGTCGTCGTCTATTAAAAATATGATCGGTAAGCTCATGATTCGTGTTTGATGCGGTTTACCCGTTGATGGGGAAACAGATGGTAAATACGGTGCGGCCCGGTTCGGACTCGGCCTTTACGGTGCCCTGGTGCTGTTTGATGATCATCATCACTACGTCCAGCCCCAGCCCGGTGCCTTTGCCGATCTCTTTGGTGGTGAAGAAGGGGTCGAACACGCGGTTGATATGTTCGGGCGGAATGCCCGGCCCGTCGTCGGTTACGGTGGTTTTGACGTACTCGTGGTCTTTCTCCGTGCGGATGGTGATCACGCCTTTGCCTTTGCTCTCGAGCGCGTCGATGGCGTTGTCGATGAGGTTGGTCCATACCTGGTTCAGCTCGCCGGCCAGCGCATGTACCTTTGGCAGCGTTTCGTCAAATTCTTCCACGATGGTGATGTTGCCTTTCCTGATCTTGTGCTGCATCATCACGAGGGTGTTGCGGATGCCGGTGTGTATGTCGATGTACTGTTTGTCGGCGCCACCGTCCATATGGGTGAAGATCTTCACGCTTTTGACCAGCTCGGAGATGCGTTGCGAGGCTTCCTGTATGTCAGCCACCATTCTTTCGGTGGTAAGATTGTTGTTGATCCAGATGAGCACGGTCTCGAGGTATTCGGCGGGCACCTGTTTAGACAGCTCGTCGAGGTCGCGGACGTTAAGACCGAACTCCGCGAAGTTCACGGGGATGTCGCAGGGATCTTCTATGTTGTGATCGTCCAGCCAGTCGCTCACATCGTCTTCCCATGCGCTGCGCTCCATCAGGCCGAGGTGCTGCCGCTGTCGGTGGATGGCGTCCATCATTTTGCCGCTTACCAGGTCTACCTGCTCTTCCGTCATGGTAACGGAGATCAGCTTTTTAAAGGTTTCGGGGAAGAGCTGAAGATGTTCTTTTAAAGTGCTGGAACCGCGCACGATGGCGGCGGCCGGGTTGTTCAGCTCGTGGGCAAGACCGGCGGCCAGCTTGCCCAGCGCCATCATTTTTTCATTTTGCTGCGCCTGGGCGGTCAGCTCGCGCACGCGGTTGATCATGGCCATTACTAATACCTGCGTAAGCTCGTAATGCCGCTCTATCATCGTCCTGATAAGCGGTTTGGGCAGCACGAGCATGTCCACGTCGGATTTGCATACGGTAAAGCCCAGGGAAAGATTGGCCCGCGAAAAGGGAAGCAGGCCGGTCACCTGCCGGGCGCCGATGTCGGCGATGATCTGTTTGTTGCCGTTTTGCAAACGGTAAAATTCGACGGCGCCTTCCAGGATAAAATGAATGCCCCTCAGCGGAACATCGGGTTTGTATATAAGATCGCCTTCCGGCCGGTTTTCCCGCTCGCAATTGTCGATCAGCCACTGCAGCTGGTCTCCGGGCACGTCTTTGAGTATGTTGAACGATTGGAGTGTTTGTACTGTCACGGGTTCCATGGGCCTGCCTTTGCACTAAAGATAGAAATAAATCGGCTTATTGCAGGCCGTTACCGGAAACGGATCGTGAAGCGGGTATCTTTTTCGCCGTACGTTTTTAGTGAAAAATCCCAGCCATGGTGCAGCAGGATCTCGCGCACGAGCGTAAGGCCGATGCCCTGCCCGTCCGGCTTGGTGCTGTAAAAAGGGGAGAAGAGGCTGGCGGGTTCCAGGATGCCGCCGCCCGTGTCCGCGATCACCAGCTCCTGCGCGCCGATGGTGAAGGTCACGTCGCCGCCGCCGCCAATGGCTTCCATGCCGTTCTTGATGATGTTGATGAGCGCCTGTTCGAGCTGCTGCGCGTCCGCCTGCACCCATACGGGTTGTGCGGGGAACCGGAAGTGAAAACGGATCTGTTTTTCCGCGGCCTGCAGGCTCATCAGTTCGCTTACCTGGCGAACGCGCGCGGCCAGATCGAGACGTTTCCGGTCGGGTGGGGGCAGCTTCACGAGGTCGGCGAAGTTGCGCATAAAGCGGTTGAGATGCTGGTTGCGTTCGGCGGCCACTTCGAGGGCGGACTGGTGCTGCGTGTCCAGCGGCTGGCCTTTGAGGGTGGAAGCGATAATGGAATTGACGGGGCCGATGGTGTTGTTCACTTCATGCGCCATCATGCGGATCACTTTGCCGTACACATTTTTTTCCGCGGCGAGTATTTCCGCCGTCAGCTCTTCTACCATCACAAAATGCCGTGGGAAACCCCGGTCGATGA
>JBQCFV010000317.1:0-6717 GCA_051958695.1 Chitinophaga sp.
GAAGATACGGTGGTGCCGCGCGCGGAGCTGCCCCTGTTGCTCAACGGCGTAAAAGCGATCGGCGAGCGGTACGGTTTCAGGTCCGTATGCTACGGGCATGCGGGAGACGGCAACCTGCATGTGAACATTATCAAGGGAGACATGAGCGAAGAAGCCTGGAATGGTACGCTGAAAGAAGGCATCCGCGAGATATTCTCGCTGGTAAAAAGACTGGGCGGCACTATTTCCGGCGAGCACGGCATCGGGCTGGTGCAGAAGGATTATATGGATGTGATCTTCAGCCGGCAGCAGCTGCAGCTGATGAAACAGATCAAGCAGGTGTTCGACCCGAACAATATCCTCAATGCGGGCAAGATTTTCGACTAAAGAAACGTTAATGCCTATGGCAGACCGGGGGAAAACCAATAATTTAGCTATCAATAAAAACAGACCATGAAACGTATATACCTGGCCGTTATCCTGATGATTTGCGTGCATGCCGCATCCGCGCAGTATTACAAAACCGAGACCGCGCGTGGTTTCGACCCCAGCCGGCTGATGGTGGGCGGCAGCTTTGGGATGGCTTTCGGGGATTATGCGCTGGTAAATATTTCGCCGATCATCGGTTACCGGTTTTCGGAAATGTTCGCGGGCGGCGTGGCGCTCAATGCGCAGCTGTCGTGGGAGAAGATGCGTGAATACGGTTCCGGTGAAGTTTACGCCCGTTATAATTACAGCATGTTTGGCGGCGGGTTATGGGGAAGATTTTATCCTATCCAGCAATTATTCATCCAGGCGCAGCCGGAATATAACAGCATCAGCGAAAAATTCAGGGATTATACTGTAGACCCGGCGACTACTACCAAAAGCCGCTACGGCGCGCCCAGCCTGCTGCTCGGCGGAGGCTACGCCCAGCCCATCGGAGGCAATTCCGCTTTCGTGATCATGATCCTGTACGATGTGCTGCAGGATGACAGGTCCCCGTACCGCAACCGGCCCGTGCTTTCAGCGGGCGTGAACCTCGGGTTCTGATTTTTTCCCCATAAATCCCTATTTTTAGTTTTATTCTAACGTTTACGTCAAAATCTGTACATGGCACCTGATCAGAACCAGTTCATGTCGCCTGGCATATTTATCGTTTTTATCGCCAGCTACTTTTTCCTGCTATTGCTCATCTCATACCTGACCACACGAAAGGCCGACGCGCAGTCGTATTTCATCGGCAATAAAAATTCCGTCTGGTATCTCGTGGCCATCGGCATGATCAGCGATTCGCTGTCCGGCGTTACGTTCATTTCCGTGCCGGGCAAAGTGGAGGTGGCTTCTTTCTCGTACCTGCAAACCATTCTCGGGTACGTCCTCGGTTACATCATCATCGCTACGGTGCTGCTGCCGTTGTATTATAACCGCAATCTCACGTCCATTTACACCTACCTGCAACAGCGTTTTGGGCCCATCACGCAAAAAATGGGCGCCGTGTTCTTTATCCTTTCGCGGCTTGTAGGCGCGGCGGCAAGACTGTTTCTCGTGGCGGGCGTGCTGCAATTGTTCGTGTTCGATTATTATCATGTGCCTTTCGCCTTGTCCGTATCCATCATGATCGCGCTGATGCTCGTGTATACTTACCGCGGCGGCATCAAAACGCTGGTATGGACGGACGCGCTGCAATCCACCTTCCTGCTGCTGGCCGTAGTGCTCACCATCGTGGTGATCTGCTCCGACCTGAACTGGAACGTAAGCGAGCTGATCAGCAACGTGGCCAACAACCCGAGATCAAAAACATTTTTCTGGGACTGGAAGGCGCATAACTTTTTCCCCAAGGAATTTTTTGGCGGCATGATGATAGCCGTTACCATGACCGGTCTCGACCAGAACATGATGCAGAAGAATCTCAGCTGCCGCTCCCTCGGCGAAGCGCAAAAAAATATTTATTCCTTCAGCGTCATGCAGCTGGTGGTGAACGTGTTTTTCCTCAGCCTTGGCGTGCTGCTGTACGAATACATGAGCGCAAACGCGCTGCAGATACCGCTGGGCGTAGACGGGCGGAAGCTCACCGACCAGGTGTTCCCCATGCTGGCGCTTACCCATCTCGGCACTTTCGCCAGCATCATTTTCATCGTGGGGCTTACAGCCGCCACTTTTTCCAGTGCGGACAGTGTGCTCACCACGCTCACCACTTCCTTCTATATCGATATTCTCGGCCGCTCCACCGAGGGAATGGACGGGGAGAAAAAACGCCTCCGGAACATCATCCACGTTTGCTGCGCCATCGCGCTGCTGCTCACGATATTATTGTTCAAGGCGTTCAACGAAAGCGCCGTGATAGACACCGTGCTGTTCCTTGCCACCATCACCTACGGGCCGATGCTTGGGCTGTTCGCCTTCGGCATACTCAACAAGCGGCCCATCGTGGATTACGGCTCGGTGGTGGTGTGCCTCATATCGCCGGTGCTTTGTTTTATCCTGGGAAAATATTCCGCGCAATGGCTGGACGGTTATCATTTCGGCAACGAGCTGCTGATCGTGAACGGCCTGTTTACGTATATCGGTTTGTGGCTGTTCTCCAAAAACAAAACGGCCGTACAGCCGTTGCATTAAAAAAAGTGTAGATTGTAAAATAAAATGGATAGCAGATGAACGATTTGTTAAAGAACCTGCAGATGCGGGACTGGACGGAAACCAAAGCGCATTCCAGCTGGCAGATATTCAAGATCATGGCGGAATTTGTGGAAGGTTTCGAAGCGCTGGCAAAGATCGGCCCCTGCATTTCGGTGTTCGGCTCGGCGCGTACCCGCGAAGGCAATCCTTATTATGAGCTGGCCTGCGACATCGCGTGCAGGCTTGCGCAGGACGGTTTCGGCATCATCTCCGGCGGCGGCCCCGGCATCATGGAAGCGGCCAACAAAGGCGCGCAGAAAGCCAAGGGCAAAAGTGTGGGGCTCAACATCCAGCTGCCGCACGAACAATACGCCAACCCTTATCTCGACAACGATAAAAGCCTCAACTTCGATTATTTCTTTGTACGTAAAGTAATGTTCGCCAAATATTCGCAGGGCTTCGTGATGATGCCCGGCGGCTTCGGCACGATGGACGAATTTTTTGAAGTAGCCACCCTCATCCAGACGAAAAAAATGACGGAAACGCCGCTGGTGCTCGTTGGAAAACAGTACTGGAGCGGTTTGCTGAGCTGGATAGACGAGGTGATGATGAAAAAGGAAAGCAACATCCACCCCGAAGACCTCGACCTGCTGAAGGTATTCGATACGGCGGACGAAGTGGTGGAGTACTTCCGCGTATTTTATACGACCAACAAACTGCGGCCGAACTTTTAGGTATTATTCCATTAACATATACATATGGATGATATTTATCCAGTGTAAAAAAATTAGATACATTTATAAAGCACGCAGCCTAGAACGGACCATTATAAGATGTTATATGGTCAATAGTTGTGTCTTTTAATGGTTAACATGGGGTAAAGAGCCTGATAGTACTATCAGGCTCGATTTGTTTGTGGCTGACTGATAATTGCTTAGGTTTGCAAAAAAAAAGGCATGGAGGTAATATCAGGGCAGATCCAGGCGTTTGCAGAGAAGTACACGGCACCCGAACCGGAGCTGTTATACCGCCTGCACCGCGAAACCTACCTGAAAGCCGACCAGCCGCACATGCTGAGCGGCCATGTACAGGGCCGGTTTTTAACGATGGTGAGCCAGATGATGCGCCCCCGGCGGATACTGGAAATAGGTACCTTCACCGGTTATTCCGCCATCTGCCTCGCGGAGGGGCTCGCGGAAGACGGGCAGCTGCATACGATAGACGTGAACGAGGAGCTGGAAGAAATGAGCAGCCGGTATATCGCCGAAGCCGGCTTCAGCAACCGCATCACGCAGCACATCGGTAAAGCGGCGGAAATTATCCCGCAGCTGAACGAAGTGTTCGACCTGGTGTTCATCGATGCGGACAAAGCGGGCTACATCGCGTATTACGACCTGGTGTGGGAGAAGCTGCGGCCCGGAGGTTTTATGCTGGCGGACAATGTGCTTTATCATGGCGAAGTAGTGTTGGGGAAAGAAGAACAAAGCAATAATGCCAAGGCCATGATCCGTTTCTGCGAAAAAGCGGTGGCGGACGGAAGGGCCGAAACCCTGCTGTTGACGCTGCGCGACGGCGTGCTGCTGATCCGCAAAAAGTGAGCGGCTGAAAAACAAGACCCATTAAATTCAACATATACATGCAATTAAAGTCATACTGCCTGGCCGTTTGTTTGCTGGTAGGCGCCACGTTCAGCGCGGGCGCGCAAAAGATGAGCACCACTCAGTACATCGACACGTACAAGAACATCGCGATGGAAGAGATGCGCCGCTCCGGCGTGCCCGCGGCCATCAAGCTCGCGCAGGGCATTCTCGAAACGCAGTCCGGCAACGGCTGGCTGGTGCTCAACAGCAACAACCATTTCGGCATAAAATGCAAGAACAACTGGACGGGCCAAAGCGTGAACTACGACGACGACGAACGCCAGGAGTGTTTCCGCAAATACAAGTCCCCGCTGGATTCCTATAAAGACCATTCGGAATTTCTGCGCAACAATCCCCGTTACAAATTCCTGTTCGACCTTAACCCGGAAGATTACAAAGCCTGGGCCTACGGTTTAAAAACAGCAGGTTACGCCACCGACCGGAATTACCCGCAGCGCCTCATCAGCATCATCGAAACTTACCAGCTGCAGCAATACGACCTTATCGCAATGAGCAAACAGCCGATCCCCGCAAGTCCTTCGCTGGCGGGCGATCCGGACTCATACGAACCGGTAGCCTCACAAGAAACTGCCGCCGTGGCCACCCCGGCGCCCGCTGCAAAAAAATACCCCGTGGACACCGAGTTCCGCATCAACAACCGCAAAGTGATATTTGTAAAAGCAGGCACCGCGCTGATACAGGTGGCCAGCAAGTACGACATCCGCCTCAGCTCCCTGCTTAAATACAACGACCTCGCCAAAGACCTGCCGCTGCTCGAAAAAGACATGCTCATTTTCCTGCAGAACAAAAGCAAACGCGGCCGGAACGATTATCACATCGTAGCGCCCGGCGAAACCCTGCACGACATCGCGCAGGCCGAAGGCGTACAGCTGCGCTGGCTCCGCAGGCGCAACAAGCTCGATGAAGGCGATCAGCCCGCCGCCGGGGAAAGAGTGGCGCTGGACGGTTACGCATCTTCCAAACCGCGCCTGGGCAGCAACTCCGTAGCAAAAGTGGACGAGCACAAAGACCTCGACCCGAAGCAGATCATCAAAGACGTGAAGAAGGAGATCAAAGACATGAAGGAAGAGATCGCAAAAGCCAATGCCGCACCCGAACCCGCTGCGCCGGACGATACCGCGCCGAAAGCGGAAAAGCCCGCCCAGAGCGGCCTCCCGCCGGGCATGATCGAAGACCTGAAAAAAGTAGGCAGCGTAACGCCCGCCGGTACGCAATATCATACCGTAACGGAAAAAGAAACACTCTACAGCATTTCACGCAGGTACAACGTTACCGTGGCGCAATTGCAGCAATGGAACAACCTGCAGCATAACGGCATCAGGATCGGGCAGCAGCTCGTGGTGCGCAAATAACCGCCAATGACGACGATACAGGTACACGACAAACAGTTCATCCCCTTCATCGGCGCAGCCGAATTGCAATCGCGCGTAAAAGACCTCGCACGGCAGCTCAGCCACGACCTGCGCGCCGAACGCCCGCTGTTCATCGGCATCCTCAACGGTTCGTTCATGTTCGCGGCAGACATTTTCAAACACCTCGACATCGAGGCGGAAATATCCTTCATCAAACTGGCCTCTTACAAAGGCACCAAAAGCACCGGCAACGTGATCACCGCCATCGGGCTGGAAGAAGACCTGTTCGGCCGCACCGTGGTGATCGTGGAAGACATTGTGGACACGGGCAAAACGCTCAGCCAGTTCCTGCCGCAGCTGGAACACCAGCAGCCCAAAAAGATGCTGGTCGTGTCGCTGCTGCACAAGCCCGACGCCATGACGCACCCCGTCAAGATCGACTATCTCGGCTTTACCGTGCCGAACAAATTCCTGCTCGGCTATGGTCTCGATTACGACGGGCTGGGCCGCAACCTGCCGGAGATCTACCAGCTGGCGGAGTAATTTTTTTGACCGGGCACACCAACTGATTAAATATTTTCCTAATTTTAGGTATTATATGTAGATAAATTATTATGCATAAGCTCCTCATGCTGCTTTGCTGGTTAAGCGGAAGCATGATGGCGGAGGCACAACAGACCAGGGGAGTAGTGTCCGGCGCGGTGCTGGACAGCGTGAGCCAGAACCCCATCCGGGGCGTACGCGTTAGCATTCAGGGCGATACGGTAACGGTTAAGACAAATCAGTATGGGCTTTTTCGTATAGAGATCCCCGTTAGCAGCGCGCAGCTTGTTTTTGAGCACCCCGGTTACACGACGAAAATAGTGCCCCTCCTTCATCACGACCGCATGCTCATTGAGCTGAGCCCTGCGCCGAAAAATGCCGGCAGCGATGCGGACATTGCCAAAGCCAAGGCCAGGGCGAGGTTTGCCCATAGCTCCAACCCCAACTACGGCAACACGGGCATGGGCGTGTCGGCCTTTTTTGACGAAACTTACGGCAAGCTCTACGAGAACAAATTCGTGGAAGCCGTTAAAAGCAACCATTCCTCTTTCGCGCTGGACGTGGACCGCGCGGCATACAGCAAT
>JBQCFV010000318.1:0-7005 GCA_051958695.1 Chitinophaga sp.
AGATCGTTCGGTGGAACGGTCCCGCTTTCCGGCATCAAGCTTTGGAAAGTGTAAAAATATTGAGATTAAACTGATAAACCATGATGGCAGTTGAGCAAACCACCGCTAAATCTACAGTAATGGACGAGGCGAAAAGAAGAATCAAGGTAACCAAAACAACAAAAAGCCGCCTGGCTGAAGTGGATTTTAACAACCTGGTTTTTGGTAAAAAGTACGCCGACCATATGCTGGTGGCGGATTTTGACGGCAAGGAATGGAAAAACGCAGAGATCCTGCCTTTCCAGCACCTTAGCATAAGCCCTTCCAACGCCGCCTGGCATTACGGGCAGGCGATCTTTGAAGGCATCAAGGCGTATAACGACCAGGAAGGTCAGCCCATGATCTTCCGTCCTTACGACAACTACGCCCGTTTTAATAAAAGCGCCGAAAGAATGGGCATGCCCGATGTGCCGGAATGGCTCTTTATCGGCGGCATGGCCATACTGATCGGTCTTGACAGGCAATGGGTGCCTTCCAACGAAGGCTGCTCCCTGTACCTGCGCCCTTTTATGATCGCCGCAGACGAATTTATCGGCGTACGCCCTTCGGACACTTACAAGTTCGTGATCATCAACAGCCCTTCCGGGCCGTACTTCAATAAACCCATTCACCTGCTGGTGCAGGACAAATATATCCGCGCGTTCCCCGGCGGCGTGGGTTACGCAAAGGCCGCAGGCAATTACGGCGGCGCGATGTACCCTACCATGCAGGCCCGCAAGCAGGGTTACGACCAGATATTATGGGTGGACGGGCAGGAATTTAAATGGCTGCAGGAATGCGGCACCATGAACGTGTTCGTGATCATCGGCAACCGCGCGCTGACGCCCGATCTCACCAACGGCACCATCCTGGCGGGCGTTACCCGCGCCAGCGTGATGGACATCCTGTCGGATATGGGGCTTGAGCTGGAGGAAAGGCCCGTTTCCATCGAAGAGGTGGTAGCGGCTTACCAAGACGGTTCCCTGCGGGAAGTGTTCGGCACCGGCACCGCCTCCAGTGTAGCTTACGTGGAGCAGCTCGATTATAAAGACCATAAGATCAAACTGGATACGAAGCAGTATAAAGTAGGCGCCGAAGTGATCAGCCGCCTGGATGCGATCCGTACCGGCAAAGCGGAAGATACCCGCGGCTGGAATTTTCATGTGTAATGATTTACAGTATATTATAGAGGAAAGGGCCCGTTGAGGCCCTTTTTTTTATAATGGGATCGAGTGTTCAAATAACAGGATGCGACATTGTAAAGCGATCTCCAGGCAAACACTCCTGGACAGTCAAGTGTTCAAATAGCAGGGATGCGACAGTCGGCACCATGAACGTGTTCGTGATCATCGGCAACCGCGCGTTAACGCCAGCTCTCGCCAACGGTACCATCGTGGCGGGCCAGGCCAAAATACAGCATGGATAAAGCATGGATAAGGCATGGCTAAAGCGTAGACAAAGCATTAGCCGCAATACTTAAACCTCCCTCTTGCCCGTATTGAGACAGCGTTGTATCTTTGCGGCCTTATGACGATAGCCGCTTTCAAAACCTCCCTGGACAGCCAGGTGCCGCCCGCCGGTCTTTCCCCGGCATTGCTGGCGCTTTGGTGGGACGGCAGGGGAGATTGGGACCGCAGTCATGACATCGCCCAGGAGGACCATTCCCGGGCAGGGTCATGGGTGCATGCCTATCTTCACCGCAAGGAAGGCGATCCGGGCAATGCGGCCTACTGGTACGCCCGGGCGGGGAAAGCGGTGTTTCGCGGCAGCCTGGATGCGGAGTGGGAGCAGATCGCGGGAACGCTGCTGCTGGAAAATGAGGGTTAATCCCGCTTTTTTCGAATTTTTCCGATCACAATTTTGGTTTATAATTAGAAAGTGATACCTTTGCCGTCCCAAATTCTCACAATGGGCTATTTGGATGTGATTGTAAACAAGCAGAAAATATAAATTAGGTAAGAATGCCTACAATACAACAATTAGTAAGAAAAGGAAGAGAAATTATCCGGGCCAAGTCCAAATCCAGAGCGTTGGATGCCTGCCCTCAGCGTCGTGGCGTATGTACCCGCGTGTACACTACCACCCCTAAAAAGCCGAACTCCGCTTTGCGTAAGGTTGCCAAAGTGCGCCTGACCAACAAAATTGAGGTGATCGCTTACATCCCGGGTGAAGGCCATAACCTGCAGGAGCACTCCATCGTACTGATCCGCGGCGGCAGGGTAAAAGACCTTCCGGGTGTTCGTTACCACATCGTGCGTGGTTCACTGGATACCGCAGGTGTGAAAGACAGGAAGCAGAGCCGTTCCAAGTATGGTACCAAAAAGGAAAAGGCTAAAAAATAATCAATTTTAAATAGTTACAATTTTTCTGATAAATGAGAAAGCAAGCTGCGAAAAAATTACCCCTGGCTCCGGACCCAAGATTCCAGGACAAGCTGGTAACCCGCTTCGTGAATAACATCATGGAACAAGGGAAAAAAAGCATTGCCTATAAAATTTTCTACGACGCCGTTGACCGCGTTAGCCAAATAACGAACGAGAACGGTTACGAGATCTGGAAAAAAGCATTATCCAACGTTACGCCTGCGGTAGAAGTACGCAGCCGCCGTATCGGTGGCGCCACCTTCCAGATTCCCGCGGAAGTTCGCGCCGACCGTAAAGTATCCCTGAGCATCAAATGGCTGGTACGTTACGCAGGTGAAAGGAACGGCAAGAGCATGGCCGAAAAACTGGCGAACGAGATCGTAGCAGCCAGCAAAGGTGAAGGCGCCGCTTTCAAAAAGAAAGAAGACACCCACCGTATGGCTGAAGCCAACAAGGCTTTCTCCCACTTCAAAGTATAGCACATCCCCCGCCTCCGGCGGTATGCATAACATTGGCGAACATCCTCCGCAACCGGAGGATGTTCGCTTTTTTGTATAGTCACTTCATGTCCCCTTACCTGGAAGCTATCCTTATACCCGTGCTGACCGTGAGCGCCGCCGCTGGCTTTTATCTCGGTCTCAGCTTCGCGCTCCGCGATGATTATACTTTTGGTGCATACCTTCCCGGTTATCTGTTTACGCGCTGCTACCTTGTTGTAAAATGCTGCAGCATGCCATCAGGGTTTATGTAATGGTAAAAAGAAAGGGCCGTTCCAGATGGAACAGCCCCCTCACAAAACCAGACATATACCTTTGACTTTCAAAAGTATGTCTGCCGGCTATGATAGCCGGCGTACCCGGTTTTTCAACACTATTTAACGTTGACGAGTACCTTGATCTTACCGCTGCCCGAAGCAAGCTCCTGCAGCGCCTTTCCCAGCACCTGCCCGGTTTGCAGCTTCGCGGGATCGGCTTTCATGGCGTAACCCGGCCTGCTGCTGGTTACCAGCAGGTCACCGCGTTTGATGGGGCCGCCTTCGTCGCAAACCTTCGTCGGTATCACGCCGATCACGCCGAGCGGTACCATGTCCGTAATATCCTCAACACCTTCCCTTTCTGTAAGTAACACGCCCGGTTTGGTGGCATACACGCCGGCCACCAGGTTGGAGTACGCTGCGGCGGATTTTTCCATCGTACGGTCAGTGGAGGTAGAGATCACCAGCACATCGCCCGGTTCATAAGTGGAAAGCTCGCCGGTAACGTCGAACGCTTCCGCAACGTCAGCCCCGCTGTTTTGCGTGCCGCCGTTAAAGAAGCCTCTGCCCGCGGAGTTGATGCGTGCCACGTTCACCGCGCCGGGGTTGCCGGACCTGAACACCGCGATGGAGCCGTTGCTGTGCTGCTCCACGGTGAGCACGGGATGGGTGTTGCTCGTATTGTAGTTCACAAACCGCGCGGCGCGGCCCGTGCCGAAGGTGGGCGTCCAGGCGTAAATGGCGGAGCCGGTGCCGTCTGCCGTGGCTTCCACCCCGTCGCCGGTATTGCTGGCGTTAGCGGTAATGCCGTTGCCGTTGCCGTCCGCGATCGCGATCAGCGCCGGGCCGTTGCCGGCCGGGTTGCTGGCGTGGAAAAGACCCGCGTAACCGCCCGTGCCGGAGGAAATGCCATAGATGCCTGCAGTGCCGAAGTTGGCGAACTGCGAGTTCACTTCCCCGCGTACAGCGGGTACGGTGGCAATAACATTGTCTACCTTAAAGTTACCGGCAATGCCTTTACCTATAGTGTTCACGGTAATTACGTCGCTGGTATTATTTTCATTGAAGTTGTTGAAACGGCCCGCTCTGCCCGTGGCGAAAGTGGGTACCCAGGCATACAGGGCATTGCCTGCCCCGTCAATATTCGCTTCTACCGCGTTCCCGTCTTTGCTGGCATTGGCGGTAATGGCGTTGCCGTTCCCGTCGTTGATGGATACGAGCGCCGGGCCGTTGCCGGAAGGATTGGAAGAATGGAATAACCCCGCAAAGCCGCCGGTTCCGGAGGAGATGCCAAAAATACCCGCTGCGCCGAAGTTGCCGAAGATGGTCTTCACTTCGCCGCGTACTGCTGCGGCCACGCTATTGGCATTGTTTACTAGGAACGATGCGGCGTTGCCCTGCGTATTGTCCGGGATATTGCCGTTGCCGTTGGTTTCCACTTCGAGCGTGTTGCCCGTGGTATTGGTCTGGTTGAAGTTCTCGAACCTCCCTGCACGGCCGGTGCTGTTGTTAAGGCCTACCTGCCCCAATACGCCGATGGCGGTACCGGAGGTATTGGTGGCCACGAAGCCTCTCACGCCGTAGCCGCCGCCGTCGTTGCGGCCTACAACCGCGCCTGCTATATCGCTGGTAGTGCGGCCAACCACGGCTTCGCCACCCCCGTTATTATCGCCTACCACACCCGCGGAAGTTTGGGCAGTGGTAATGCCATGCACCCCGAAACCCGCTATGGTGGAGCTGCGGACGCCCGCGCCGTTGCCGCTGGTAGTAACGTTCACAACGGTGCCATTGCCCACGGTGTTTACGGTCAGTGCATTATTATTATTGGCATTGTTGAAAATACTGATGGCGGCGCCGATGCCGTTATTACTGGTGGCCTGGAGGCCGGTACCGGTGTTGCTGTTGGCATACACGCCATAGCCGTTTGCGGATGAATTGCCGTATACGCCGAGACCGTTAGGCGTAGTGCCATATACGCCCCAGCCGGAGCCGTTCTGCGAGCCCCATACCCCCACGCCGAGGCCGCCGGTGCCGTTGTTGATGCCTCTTACCCCCGCGGAGAAACCGCCGGGGGAAGTGCTGCTGATAATGCCCCTTACGGCTGCCACGTTGGACGTGGTGGTATTGTTCACACCTTCAACGGAAGTGCCGTCGCCATCGTTGGTGATGGAGAACAGGGTGCCCGCGTTGTTTTCAGTCACGATATAAGGCAGCGTAAAACCGCCGCCGCCGGGAACGGTGGCCGGCGCCCAGTCCACGCCATTGAATTTTAATACCTGGTCCGCAATGGGCGCGGTGTTTGAAACCGCCTTGCCCTGCAATGCGGCCACTACCGGGTTGGGATAGGTGCCGCTGAGGTCGCCGCCCGCAGGGCCTGCAAGCGCGCCCGCGGGGCCTTCGGGGCCGGCAGGACCAATGGGGCCGACCGGGCCTGCAGGGCCCACGGGACCTGCAACACCGGCAGGACCAGCCGGGCCAACTGCACCGGCGGGACCGGGTAAGCCCATCGGGCCGATGGGACCAGCAGGGCCAACAGGACCAGCCGGGCCCGCCGCGCCTGCAGGGCCAACCGGGCCTACGGCACCAACAGGGCCTATATCACCCACCGGGCCAATGGGGCCTTCTGGGCCTGCAGGACCAACAGGGCCGGCCGGTCCCGGAGGGCCGGCTACGCCGTTCGCGGAAAACTGCGCGAAGGGAACGCTCATCAGCTGGTTGGCGCCGAGCGCTACGAAACCGCTGCCGGGATTTACTTCCACCTGCAGGTACTGGTTCGCATCCGCCCAGGGAACGGCCGCGAAAGTGCCGCTCACGGGCGCGCCGCGCCCTACCTGTAGGCTGAAAAGACCGAGGTCGCTGGTATTGACGTTATGTGTTTCCTGGTATTGCACCGGCCCTGCGGCAGAGCCGCCGCGGATGGTGAACCGTACCGCGAGCGCTTTGTTGGCCAGCACGGTACCGTTAGGGTTGCGGGCTACGGCCTGGTAATTGAAGCCGGACATCCCGTTTTGCGAAAAACCTTCCTGCGCGGTGAGCAGCAGTGTTATGATGGCAAGGAATAATATTTTTTTCATGGTGCTCAGGTTTTGGGTTTGGGGCTGATGTCCGCGCCCTGGCTGATGTTCGGGGCAACGTTTTTGGTTTTCATGGCTTCGCGCTGCGCCTGGAGCTCTTTATTCACTTCCGCGGAAGATTTGGAGGAAGGCAGCGTGACCGTAGGCGTTTTTACTGCCGCACGCGGCGCAGCGCCCGGCACGGGCCGTTTGTAATTGGTGAAGATGCGGCCCCTTACTGCGTCCGGCGTGGCAAGAGTGGCTTCTACCGGACGGATCGCATCCGGCCGGGCCGTTTTGAGCTTCGCGATATCCGAGGCGTAGTCGGGGAACAGGATATCCCACGTTTTCTGCTGGGCGTCGGCGGAATTCAGGCCGGCCGCAGTCAGGAAAAAGATGAACAGGAATAATGCTTTCATATGATTTGTTTTGTGAGTTAGGGGATTAGCGGTTGACGTTGAAGGGTGAGTACATCAAGGTGAAATTGAAGCTCTTCCGCCTTAGCTGGCTGGTGCCGGTGGGCATGAGGTAAGCCATGTCCACCTGGAAGCCCTGTATGTTCACGCCGATGCCCGCAGTGAAATGCTGGCGGTTGCCTTTGTCCGGGTGTTCGTAGAAATACCCCGTGCGGATGAACAGCTTGTTTTGGTAGCTGTATTCGATGCCGCCGGCGATGGAAAATTCCCGAAGCTCTTCCTGGAAGCCGCCCGGCGCGTCGCCGAAGGAGGAAAAGATAGCGTCCGCCACGCCGCGGTCGGGGTCTTTGCCCTTTTCTATCTCGCTGGTCGGCACGCCGTTGATGTCCAGCTTGTAAACG
>JBQCFV010000319.1:0-3078 GCA_051958695.1 Chitinophaga sp.
CCATGCTACACGCCGGCCTTTTCGGCCAGCAGTTGTTTTACCATGTCTTCCAGTTCTTTCACCCTTTTTTCAAGGTCGGGCAAATTTCTAAAAATTGCCTGACTTTTCAGTGAACTTTTATAATCATATGCCGGGGAACCCGTTAAAGACGTGTTGGGAGCGGTTATTGATTTTGAAAGACCGCTCTGGGCGTTGATCTTCGTGCCGTCCGCAATCTGAATGTGACCAACGATGCCTACCTGCCCGCCGATCACGCAGTTCTTCCCGATCTTGGTGCTGCCCGAAACGCCGGTTTGCGCCGCGATCACGGTGCTGTTGCCGATCTCCACGTTGTGCGCGATCTGTATCAGGTTGTCCAGCTTCACGCCGGAATGTATCACCGTGGAGCCCATGGTGGCACGGTCGATGGTGGTATTGGCGCCGATCTCCACATCGTCGTGGATGATGACGTTGCCTACCTGCGGCACTTTTTTGTACGTACCGTCCGCCTGCGGGGCAAAGCCGAAGCCGTCGCCGCCGATCACGCAGCCGGCGTGGAGTATTACGCGCTGGCCCACCACGCAGTTGTCATATACTTTCACGCCGGGGTACAGCACGGAACCGTTGCCGATCTTCACATTGTCTCCGAGGTATACGCCGGGGTAGATCTTTACATTGTCGCCCAGCGATACGTTCTCGCCGAGGTAAGCAAAGGCGCCGATAAACACGTTCAGCCCCATCTTAACGGTGGCGGGCACGTGGGAAGGCTGCTGGATGCCTGTTTTAGCCCCTGCGCCTACCATTTGCTGGTATTTCTCCAGCAGCAGGGCAAAGGCGCTGTATGCGTCCTTTACGCGGATGAGCGTGGGCTTGATGGCGCCCTCGATCTCCAGGGAATCGTTCACGATCAGGATGGAGGCCTGCGTGGAATAGAGGAATTCCTCGTATTTTGGATTGGCGATGAAGCTGAGCATACCATCACCCGCCTCTTCGATCTTGGCGATGTTGTGCACCTTCACTTCCGGGTCTCCTTCCAGCTTCCCGTTCAGTATGGTAGCCAGCTGTAATGCGCTAAATTGCATAATTATAAGTTGAAATGTTACCTTCCAGGCCGTCTCCGGATAATATGAATGTATTCCATAACATGTTGCGCCCGTATAAAACGTTGTCTGCCTAGAATTTTGGATGACAAATGTAGAATTTTTTTATCGGTCTTGCCAAAGTATGCGATACAAGGGCATTGTCGATAGAAGAAATATCCCGCACCTGTCCGTCCTTGAATAAAATGTTGATCTCCTCGTCTTCCGCGTCATAAGCTTTGAGGCTGGCGGTATCCGTAAATACCAGGTAATCCGCTTCCTCTTCCGTCAACCCCCACCTGTTCCGCACCTGCTCCCGGAGGTCCGCCACCCGCCCGTTTTCAAAGGGCTTGTCGCTCAGCGTCACCTTGAACAGCTCCCGGTTCACCAGCCAGCCGCAAAGCAGGCTCAGCACTTTGTCCGGGTGGCCGGCCCATACCTTGATGGCCCCCATGATATCATAATCGTCCAGCAAACAAAATTGGCCCAAACATTCTTCCCCTTCCTCAAATTCTTTCCTGCCGATGCGGTTATATAAAAAATACCGCAGCGCCGGTGATGCGAACAGCTCAGCGCCGCCACCAGCGAGCCTTTTGGCCCGGCGCAGCACTTTCACCAGCATGCTTTCCGCCGCCAACACCGTTTTGTGCAGGTATACCTGCCAGTACATGAGCCGGCGCGCTACAATGAACTTTTCTATGGAATAGATGCCTTTTTCCTCCACCATCAGCTCCCCTTCGTGCACCGTCAGCATTTTGATGATGCGGTCGTAGCTGATCACGCCTTCGGCCACGCCGGTATAAAAGCTGTCCCTGCTCAGGTAATCCATCCTGTCCACGTCCAGCTGGCTGGAAACCAGCTGGTGCAGGAACTTTTTCGGGTACCGGTTGTTAAAGATCTCCAGCGTGAGGTCCAGCGCCCCGTTCATTTCCCGGTTGAGCGTTTGCATCAGCAGCTGGGAAATTTCCTCGTGCGACACGCCCTCCACCAGTGTATGCTCCAAAGCGTGGGAATAAGGCCCATGCCCGATATCGTGCAATAATATGGCCATTTTAGCGGCCACTTCCTCGTTTTCCGTAATAACAACGCCTTTGCCCTTCAGTTCGCTCAGCGCGCAGCTCATCAGGTGATAAGCGCCCATGCTATGATGAAAACGCGTATGCATGGCCCCCGGATATACCAGGTGCGCCAGCGCCATCTGGTGGATGCGGCGTAAACGCTGGTAGTACGGATGCGATATGAGGCTGAAAATCAATGGATGGTCGATGGTAATGAACCCATAAACCGGGTCGTTCACGATCTTGCGTTTGCGGTCAGTCATTCGGCTTTTTTATGAACAATCGGTACAAATCTACACCATTGAAGGTAACTTTTCCGATTGCAAGGTATTACGTGACAATTGATAATTTAACAAAATTTTTAATACACTGACGCCCGCCGGCGCGTTTACCCCTATAAAAATCACCGGCGCGGGTATGATTTTTGTCCCGTTTCGGATAATTCGCCGTAAATCATTAATATATTCGTAATTCATAATTGGCAATCCCCGGGGGAAAACCTGTCAATTCATTAATCGCACCGCATGACTCAAATCAACATACTCTGGGTAGATGACGAGATCGAATCCCTGAAATCGCAGATCATCTTCCTCGAAACAAAAGGTTATCACGTTACAGCTCTTACCAATGGTTACGACGCCCTCGAATTTCTGAAGGACAATATCGTGGACGTAGTGCTGCTCGACGAGTCCATGCCCGGCATCACCGGCCTGGAAACCCTCGCCAGGATCAAGGAAGCCGACCAGCAGATACCCGTCGTGATGATCACCAAGAACGAGGCCGAGAACGTGATGGACGACGCCATCGGCTCGCAGATCACCGACTACCTCATCAAACCGGTGAACCCCAACCAGGTATTGCTCAGCCTGAAAAAGATCATCGACAAAAAAAGACTGGTGGCCGAAAAGACCACCACCGCCTACCAGCAGCAGTTCCGCACGCTGTTCATGGCGCTCAACGAT
>JBQCFV010000320.1:0-3203 GCA_051958695.1 Chitinophaga sp.
GGCGAAACCGACCAGTCCGCTGCCCAGGTCAACCGCTCGGCGATGGACGTCGCCGATCAGGCCAAGCTCCTGCACGGCACCGTCGACCGGTTCCTTGTGTCCGTGTCTCGGACCTGAGCGTCGCCCTGCTGAAATGATCGATGCGGCGGGCATAGTCATAACGTTCTTCATCTTCGTCCTCATAGGTCACATACGTGTTGCCTTCGTCGTCATACGTTTCTTCTACATTGGTTGCAGATTGCGTATTGTTGACCGTGTTGCTGGCATACACCGATTGCTGGGTCACCGGAGAGTAGTAAACATCATCCGGCGTTTGTGCGGTCTGATATGCGGTAGAGCAGCTGCTGAACACAAGCAGCGCGGCTACTGCACTATATATCATAGGTTTCATCTGATGATATTTGATTAACAATGTAAATTTACTCAAATTAAACGAAATTTATCGTTAAAGGGTTACACCACAAAGCGTTTTATTATCTTCGCACACCCGGTTGAGAGGGTTTGCCGTTTTCAACGTAGGTTTGTGTCGTTTCCGTATACATATAGAACAAATATTACGCCAATAAATTGTGCCGGAACGCCTGTAAATAAAGGGTTTCTGGTGAATGGCAACTGTAACGGATGAACGGAAAGACCGGTCTGCTAAACACTTGTTTTGCAGTTGTTTGGAAATTTCAGCTTTCCCGGGAAACGGAAAAAGAAAAAGTATAATATGAGTAAAGAGATTACTAGCCGGTCGCAGGATTATTCGCAATGGTATATCGACCTGGTTTTGAAAGGCGGCCTGGCCGATTATTCTGCCGTAAAAGGCTGCATGGTGATCAAACCCTACGGTTTTGCCCTTTGGGAAAACATGCGCGACGTGCTGGACGGCAAATTCAAGGAAACCGGTCATCAGAACGCCTACTTCCCGCTTTTTATCCCTAAAAGTTTTCTCAGCAAAGAAGCCGCCCACGTGGAAGGTTTCGCCAAAGAATGCGCCGTGGTCACCCACTACCGCCTCAAGAACGATCCCAACGGCGGCGGCGTGGTGGTAGACCCCGAAGCAAAGCTCGACGAAGAACTGATCGTTCGACCCACATCGGAAACGATCATCTGGAATACTTACAAAGACTGGATACAGTCTTACCGCGACCTGCCAATCCTGGTGAACCAGTGGGCCAACGTGGTACGCTGGGAAATGCGCACCCGCCTGTTCCTCCGCACCGCCGAATTTCTCTGGCAGGAAGGCCACACCGCCCACGCCACCGCCGAAGAGGCCATCGCCGAAACCCGGCAGATGCTGGACGTGTACGCCGACTTCGCGGAAAACTACATGGCCCTGCCCGTCGTAAAAGGCGTAAAATCACCGTCCGAACGTTTCGCCGGCGCGGTGGACACCTATTGCATTGAAGCGCTTATGCAGGACGGAAAGGCCCTGCAGGCCGGCACTTCCCACTTCCTCGGCCAGAACTTCGCCAAAGCGTTCGACGTACAGTTCTCCAATAAAGAAAACAAGCTCGAATACGTATGGGCCAGCTCCTGGGGCGTATCCACCCGCCTCGTGGGCGCGCTGGTAATGGCGCATAGCGACGACGACGGGCTCATCCTTCCCCCCCGCATCGCCCCCCTGCAGGGAGTGATCGTGCCTATCTATAAAGGCAATGATCAGAAGGCGCCCGTAGACGAAAAAGTGCAGGGCATCATTAAAGAGCTGAAAGCAGCCGGCATCCGCGTGAAATACGACGATTCGGACAATTCCCGCCCCGGCTGGAAATTCGCCGAGTATGAAATGAAAGGTGTGCCCGTTCGTCTTGCCATCGGCGCGCGCGATCTGGAAAACAACGTGGCCGAAGTGGCCCGCAGGGATAACAAGACCAAATCCAGCGTATCGCTCGACGGCATCGCGCAGCACATCATCGCGCTGCTGGAAGAGATACAGCAGGGCATGTTCGACAAAGCGAAAAAATACCGCGAAGAGCACATCACCAAAGCCGATACCTGGGAAGAATTCGAAAAGCTGCTGGACGAAAAAGGCGGCTTCATTTCCGCCCACTGGGACGGTACGGAAGAAACCGAAGCGGCCATCAAGGAACGCACCAAGGCCACCATCCGCTGCATTCCCCTGAACAATCCGCAGGAAGAAGGCAAGTGCATCCTCACCGGGAAACCTTCCCGCGAAAGGGTATTGTTTGCCAGAGCGTATTAATCATGCATATTTAAGCCATCAGCCGTTGATGCAAGCCATCCGCTACATAACATTTCTGCTCATTTGCCTGGTAATGTCACGTTCCGCAAACGCACAAGGCCTGGTGATACGCAATTATAATGTAAAGGACGGGCTTGCCAACGCCACGGTGTACAGCGCCGTGCAGGACCAGGAAGGTTTTATCTGGTTCGCTACGCCCACCGGCGTGAGCAAGTTCGACGGCAAACGTTTCCGCAACTACACCAAAAAAGACGGGCTTACTGACAACGATGTGATCAAGCTCGCCGCCGACACAAGAGGCCGGATCTGGTTCTTCACCAACAACGGCCGCCTGTCTTATTACTACCGTCACATCGTGCACAACGCGGAGAACGATTCCAGTCTCGAATACATCAGCAGGAGCCATTACATGCAGTACGCCTTTGAAGACAAAGCGCGCAACATCTGGTTCCTCAACACGGCCGGGCGCGTGCTGCAGTACAACGGCCGGCAAACCACCTACAAGCTCGGCACCAAACCGACCAACGTAACGTGGCTGCTCAGCCAGGACACGATCTTCCGGCCGCTGCAGGAATATTTCCAGCTAGGCCGCGCAAAGGACAATGCCAACCGCTCCCCGAAAATGCTTCCCGCCGCACCGTATGGCGTGCAGGACGGGCGTTTTGGCCCGCGCATCCGGAAAAATCCCGTCGTGATCACGGGCAACACGCTGTATTCCTTCACCCCGCAGGATATCGTTCCTTTCTTCAAAGGCGCCGACTGGGGCATCACCGAAGAGATCAGCGCCATGAGCATCGACAAGGACAATCTCTGGATCGGCACGCCGCGCTCGCTGTATTACATCAAAGACTTTTTTAAAGGCGAACGCAAGCTCAGCAAGCTGCTGGACAATCACTACATCACTTCCATCCTCAACGACCGAGACGGCAACATCTGGATCACGACGTACGGCGATGGCGTATATCACATTCCCTACAAGAATTTTTATTTCGGCTATCTTGACAATTCCAACGGT
>JBQCFV010000321.1:0-4122 GCA_051958695.1 Chitinophaga sp.
GCTGGGCTTCCCTGTTTACCGACCGTGCCGTGACCTACCGGATACAAAACCGGTTTAGCCATCACGATGTTTATTTGTCCGTGATCGTTCAGCAAATGGTTTTCCCGCAGGCTTCAGGAATCTTATTTACCGCCGACCCGATCACTTCCGACAGGAAGCTGTTATCCATCGATGCAGGTTTCGGGTTGGGGGAAGCGCTCGTCTCAGGCCTCGTTTCCGCGGACAATTATAAAGTACGGGAAGAAAAGATCGCCGGGAAGAAAATCGCAACTAAAAAACTGGCGGTCTACGGACTGAAGGAAGGCGGAACGGAAACGCGGCAGCTCCCTCCCGGACAGCAAACAGCCCAAACGCTCACCGACCCGCAGATCTTGCAACTCGCACGCACCGGCAGAAAGATCGAAGCGCATTTCGGACAGCCGCAGGATATAGAATGGTGCCTCGCCGGTAATACGTTCCATATCGTCCAGAGCCGGCCCATCACCACCTTATACCCCATACCCGAAGCCAATGACGGGGAAAATCATGTGTATGTATCGGTTGGCCACAATCAAATGATGACGGACGCCATGAAACCGCTGGGCCTGTCTTTTTTCCTGCTGCTCACCCCTGCGCCCATGCGCACCGCCGGCGGAAGACTGTTCGTGGACGTTGCGCCGATGCTCGCAACACCTTCCGGCAGAAAAACGATCATCGACACGCTCGGAAAATACGATCCGCTGATAAAGGATGCGCTCACGACCATCGTAGCGCGGGAAGGTTTTATAAACCAGCTGCCGGACGATCCAAAAGCGCCGGCCACCTTTAAATACGCGGATACCTCACCACAAACCGACAAGGACCCGGCCATCGTTGTGGAGCTGATCGGGAACACGCAGGCATCGATAGCAGGGCTCAAACAAAACATCCGCGAGAAATCGGGGGTGGAGCTGTTTGATTTTATCATGGAAGATCTCCGGCTGTTGAAAACGGACCTGTTCGACCCGAGAAGCATGGAAGTGATCATGGCGGCGATGAACGCTTCTTCATGGGTCAATGAAAAAATAAAGGAATGGCTGGGTGAAAAAAATGTTGCGGACACGCTGTCTCAATCCGTGCCGAACAACATTACTTCCGAAATGGGTCTTGCGCTGCTGGATGTTGCGGATGTGATCCGCCCATACCCGGAGATCATCAGCTACCTGCAACAGGTAAAAGATGAAAGCTTCCTGGACGAGCTGCCGAAGTTTGACGGCGGACTGAAAACGCAAAAGGCCATCCGAGCTTTTCTTGACAAATACGGAATGCGGTGCGTGGGGGAAATAGATATTACAAAAACCCGCTGGAGCGAAAAACCGGCCATCCTTATCCCGATGATCCTCAGCAATATCAGGAATTTCGGGCCGGGCACCGGCAGCCGGAAATTTGAACAGGGGCGGCAGGAAGCCCTGCAAAAAGAACAGGAGATACTGGCCAGGCTGAAGCAGCTGCCGGACGGCGAAGAAAAAGCCAGGACGATAAAACAGATGATCGGTGTGATCCGGAATTTTATCGGTTTCCGCGAGTATCCGAAATACGGCAAGATCAGCCGTTATTTTATTTACAGGCAGGCTTTGCTCAAAGAGGCCGGTCTGCTCGTACAAGCCAATGTTATCGAGGAAAAAGAAGATGTTTTTTATCTCACGTTCGAAGAATTTCGCGAAGCCGTACGCACCCGAAAAGCAGATCACGAGCTCATCGGCAAACGAAAAGCCGAGTACAAACAATACGAAAAACTCACGCCTCCACGCGTTATGACATCGGACGGGGAGATCATTACAGGCCGGTACAAACACGAAGCGCTTCCCGCAGGAGCGATCGCTGCGCTGCCTGTTTCCGCCGGCACCGTCGAAGGGCGCGCGCGGGTGATATTGAATATGGAAGACGCAGACCTGGAAGAAGGCGATATACTCGTCACCTCGTTTACCGACCCCAGCTGGACGCCGTTGTTCGTATCCATCAAAGGGCTCGTTACGGAAGTGGGCGGGCTGATGACGCACGGAGCGGTGATCGCGCGGGAATATGGACTGCCGGCGGTGGTGGGATTGGAAAATGCCACGCGGCTGATCAAAGACGGGCAAAGGATCAGGGTGAACGGCACGGACGGCTATGTAGAAATACTTTAACCTCGGTTACCGTATCAGCAGCACGCTTCCCTGCGCCTGGAAAGCATTGCCCAGCAAGTCTTTCCCGCGGATGATGTAAATATAGCTGCCTGCCGGAAGGTCTGTACCGTTCATGCGGCCGTTCCAGCCAATGCCCATCGTTTTGGTGGTGAATACTTCGTTGCCCCAGCGGCTGTACACCGAGAACGATTCCAGCGACGCCATCATCGCGTATTGCGGGCGGAAAATATCGTTCAGTCCGTCGCTGTTGGGGGTAAACGCCGTGGGTATGCCCACCATTATTTTATCGACCGCTTTCACGGCTATTTTTGCGGGCGGGCTTTTGCAGATGTCGGCGGAGAGGGTGACGAAATAATTCGCGTCCTGCTGCAGGGGCGGCATTGCAAACACGCCGGTTGTGTTCTGCTGCAGCGGAAAAGCCGCGGCCTCGTCCGCATACAGCGTAAACGTGGCGGGGTAAGGCGCGGTAATATTGATGTTCAGCGGCAAACCTTTACCGATGGCAAGCGACTGGTCGGCCGGCGGATCGAGCGGGGCTGCTACGTTTTCCACGATGTATGCATCCGATCTTACGGTGCATCCGTACATGTCCATCGCTTCTACAAAATAGCTGCCTGCTTTCACATCCTTCAGTTCCGGTTCAATCTCCACCAATGCGCCGGTATTGTCCGTCCAGCCGACGAGGAAGGGCCCGGAGCCATTCACGCCGGGCATTAATATGGCGCCGTTCGATCTTCCGCAGGTCTCGTCGGTGATCTGCGGCGGGCCTGCCAGCACGGGCGCCGTACGCACGGGGATGCTCGCGGTGTATACTTCCTGTTCGCATCCGTCGGGGTCGGTAAGGTATAATTTGTAATCGCCGGGGCCGATGCCGGGAAGTGTGCGCCCGGTGCCTAAAGTGGCGTTGGTAGCCGCATCTGTCCAGCGGATGTTTGTCACCTGCGCGCCGCTGATATCCGTTATCCGCACTTCACCGTTCGATTCGTTGCAGACGGGCAGCCGGATCTCACCTTTTACGTTCCAGCTGGCGGCCGGTTTATTCGTCAACGTGATCCATGCCGTTTGTGCGGAACAGTTATAGCTGTTTTTCGCTTCCAGCATGTAATCGCCGGCGGGCACGCCGTTCAGGTTGATCGTATTGCCTGCGGTTTCACCGCTCCTGTTGCGCCAGGTATAGCTGTCCGCGCCGGTGACCTGTATGCCTGTAATATTGCCCGGCTGGTTGTTGCAGCCTGCGGGCTGTATCTGCATCTGCGATACGTCCAGCGTAATGGCGCCCGCGGAACCGATCACCACGGGCGCTGAAAGCAAAGCGGGACAAGTGCTTTCGTCCGTCACTTCCAGCCGGTACGTGCCCGGCGCCAGGTTGCCGATGTTTGCCGAGGAACCGACCTGCACATCGTTTTCGTCCAGCCAGCGGAGAGACAGGTCGCCCGTTCCGCCCATCTGGATATTGCGGATCGCGCCGTTGTCGTTCATACAGGTGGAAGGGGTAACGGTCATATTGGCGACATCGATCACCGGCCCCTGCTGATCGGTGAGCAGAATGGGATCGCTCACGTCGAAGCAGGTGGGCGAACTGTATGCAAAAAGACGGTAAGTGCCCGCGGGAACGTTCGTCAGTGCCTGCCCGGTACCTACGACTTCGTTCCTTTCATTCAGCCATTTAAAGGTGTTATTATATCCGTTATATACCGCCATACCGGTAATGGAGCCGCTGGAATTGCCGCAGGGCATGATGATGGAGGCATAGCTGGCGTCTACCTGGGGTTTGGTATCAGGTATCGTGAACCGCAGCGAACGGCCGCAATCGTCATGCGGGTCGTTGTTGGTGCTGGCGTACAGCATATAAGTACCTGCGGGAACAGACAGCAGGTCCGGCGTATTGCCCACTTCGTTCCCCGCTTCATCTTCCCACCGGACCGTAACCGCCCCTCTCACCTGTATACCTTTGATGCTGCCCGGCGCGCCGCATATG
>JBQCFV010000322.1:0-4889 GCA_051958695.1 Chitinophaga sp.
CGGGGTCTTCAGACAAAATTTTGTTCACCCGTTCCGCCACTTCGCGCGTGCGTACGGAAGCGGAAGCATCGGGCAGCTCAAGGGCAAGGAACATCGCGCCCATGTCTTCCTGCGGCACGAAGGTGGTAGGCACTTTTTTGAAAAGTAAATAGGCGGCGCCAAAAAGAATACCGAGCAGTATAAGGATGAAAGCAGTCTGTTTGATCGCCCTGCGCACGCCATGGGTGTACCTTTCGGTAAAACGCCCGAACCATTTGTTGAAACGGTAATGCAGCGCATTGAGCCCTCTCGACTTTTCGTTCAGCTGCGAAGGCCGCAGCATGATGGCGCAGAGTGCGGGCGTAAGCGTTAGTGCAAGGAAGGCGGAGAGGATCACGGAAAATGCGATCGTCAGTGCGAACTGCTGGTACAGTTTGCCGCTCACGCCGGGTATGAAGGCCACGGGCACGAACACCGCGGCGAGTATCAGGCCGATCGCGATCACTGGCGCCTGTACTTCATGCATGGCGCGGTAAGTGGCCTCCAGCGGCGTCATGCCGTTTACGTCAATGTGATGCTGCACCGCTTCCACCACCACGATGGCATCGTCCACCACGATCCCGATCGCCAGCACGAAACCGAACAGCGTGAGCGTGTTGATCGAAAATCCAAGCAGGGTAAAAAAGATGAACGTACCGATCAGCGATACGGGAATTACCAGCACGGGCACCAGCGTGGCGCGCCAGCTTTGCAGGAAGATGTATACCACGAGCACCACGAGCGCGAGCGCTTCGAGGAACGTATGCACCACTTCGTTGATGGAGATCTTCACGAACGAAACGGTTTCGAAAGGGATCAGCCAGGCAACGTCCTGCGGGAACGTTTTTGCC
Organism: Chitinophaga sp.; assembly: GCA_051958695.1. Classification (GTDB taxonomy): domain Bacteria; phylum Bacteroidota; class Bacteroidia; order Chitinophagales; family Chitinophagaceae; genus Chitinophaga. The sequence continues at coordinate 870 of JBQCFV010000322.1, forward strand.
AGCTCCGTCATCCGGTTCTGCACGCGTTCCGCCACGTCGAGAGCGTTGGCGCCGGGGGAAAGATAGATGGCCATACCGGTGCCGGGCTTACCGTCCGCCTTTACGTCTATCGCGTAGCTGAAGGAGCCGAGCTGCTGGCGGGACACGTCTTTCAACCGCACCAGCGACCCGGTTTGCGGGTTGGTGGCCACGATGATGTCGCCAAATTCGTCCGCGGTAAGCAGGCGGCCTTTTACTTTTACGGTGTATTCGAAAGCCTGGTTTTTGTTGGCGGGCGGCGCGCCGATGATACCGGCGGGCGCCTGCGTGTTCTGCTCCTGTATGGCCCTCGCCACGTCGGTCGTGGAGATACCGAGGCTGGCCATTTTATCGGGATCGAGCCAGATGCGCATGCTGTAATCGTTGGCAAAGGCGGTAACGTCGCCCACGCCGTTGATGCGCGCGATTTCCGGTTTGAGATAGATGTTCAGATAGTTTTCGAGGAACGATTTGTCGTGCGTGCCGCCCGGACTGTTCAGCGCCAGCACCATCAGCATGTCGTTCGAACGTTTTTTGGTGGTAACGCCCACCCTGCGCACATCGTCCGGCACGGAAGGCAGCGCGAGGCTTACGCGGTTCTGCACGTCCAGCGTGGAGATGTCGGGGTTGGTGCCTATTTCAAAAGTAACGGTGATGCTCATGGAACCGTCGTTCGCGCTCACGGATTGCAGGTACATCGCGCCGGGCGTGCCGTTCACCTGGTTCTCGATCGGCGTGGTCACGGTTTCTTCCACGGTGGTGGAGTTGGCCCCGATGTAGCTGGCCGTTACGGATACCGTGGGCGGCGCAATGTCCGGCAGCTGCGCCACGGGAAGGTTCACCATGCAAATGAGCCCTACGATCACCAGGATGATGGCGATCACGATCGTGGTATTTTTCCTTTCTATGAACGTTTTAGAGATCATGTGCCTTTATTTTACGGTCACGGTATCGCCCGGTTTTACTTTCTGAATGCCGTTTACCACCACCCCCTGGCCGGCCTCCAGACCTTTGTGGATGATCATAAGACTGTCCACGATTGGCCCTTTCTCGATGGGTACGGCCTGCACCACGTTGTTATTGTCGATCGTATACGCTTTCACTTCACCCAGCAGCTCTACGATGGCCTTTGACGGGATGGCCAGCTGGTTGTCCGTATGATAGCGCACTTCCACGACCGCCGTCATGCCGGATTTGAGCTTTTCGTTCTTGTTGGGGAAAGAAAGGCGTACGCGCAAAGTGCCTGTTTTCGGATCGATGATATTGTTGACGAGCAGCACTTTGCCTTCCTGCGGATATATCGTACCGTCCTGGAAGGCGATGAAATATTTGATGCCGGTTTCATCTTTTTTGAGGTTGCCTACAAATTCCGCGTAGCGGCTTTGCGGGATGTCGATGTCCGCGTAGATCGGGTCTTCGTTCACAAGGGTGTTGATAACGGTGGAGCCCGCGGTCACCAGGTCGCCGATGCGCAGCTGCGCGATGCCGATCTTGCCGTTCATCGGCGCACGGAGCACGGAATGGCTGATGTCCGTTCCCGTTCTTGCGCGTGACGCTTTTGCCGCCGCCAGGATGGCTTCGGCGGTTTTTACCGCGGTGCTTGCCTGGTCGACCGTTTGGCGGCTGATGGCGTCCTGCTTCAGCAGGTTGGCGTAACGTTCGTAATCCTGTTTTTTCTGCGCGAGGTCGGCCTCGGCTTGCAGCACGGAGGCTTCCGCCTGGTCGTAGCTGGCCTGGCTGCGGCTTTTGTCCACTTCGTAGAGCACCTGTCCTTTTTTAACGGTGCTGCCGTCTTTCGTGTGGATGGCCTCGAGGTAGCCCGTAACGTCGGAACGGATATCGACGATCACGTTGCCGGTAAGGGTGGCAGGGAAACTTTCGGTAACGACGTAAGAGGTAGGTTTCACCTCATACGCGGTTACCGCCGGGCGTGGCGGAGGGCCGCCGGCGCCTTGCTGCTTCCCTTTGCAGGCCGTTGCCAGCAGAGGGATCAGCAGTAAATACATAGTGCGGGTGCGTTGCATAACCATTGGTTTATTCCGCTTTGATCTTGCCCATCGCCTGGTCCAGCTTCACTTTGCTGATGAGGGTGTTGATCAGGGCGGTGATATATTCGTTCTGCGCCAGTTTGAGATTATTGTCTGCGGAAATGACGTCGAGGCTGGTAGACACGCCCTGTTCGTACTTCAATACCACGCGGTCGTACACGCCCTGCGTGAGCTCGATGTTCTTCTGCTGGGTGACGTACGAGGCGTAGTTGTTCCGGTACTGCGTCCATGCGTCGCGTACTTGCAGCTGGATCTGCTGGTTGAGGTAGTCCAGGTCGTTCTGCGATTGCTCCAGGGTGATGGCGTATTGTCTTGCCTGGTAGATGCGCTCCGTGCCGTTGAATATCGGCCAGGACAGCCGCAGGCCAAGTGCCGAGGCGCCGAACCCGGTTTTGTAAAGCTCTGAAAATTCCCCGCCGAACCAGTTGAAGCCGTAGTTCACAAAGGCGTTGAGCGTGGGCAGAAATTCGAGTTTTTTGCTTTTGAGATTCAGCCGGTTGAGCTCCACCTGCACGCGCTGCATGGCATATTCGGGACGGTCTGCCACGGAATAGTTCAGGCTGTCCGGCAAAGGCCCGCCGGTAAAGGTTTCTACGTTCTCCTCTATTTCCAGTTTAGCGTCGAGCGGCATGCCCATGCTGTATTTGAGCACATCGTACGCGTAATTGCGGGTCCGTTCGAGGTTGGCGCGCTCGTTCTCCACATTATTGTAGCTCGCCTGGATGCGGTCCACATCTATTCTTTCGGCAACGCCTTCGTCGTAACGGGCTTTGGTGTCTTTCAGCGTTTTGCCGAACTGCGCGAGGTTGGCATCCACGATGCGGATGCTTTCCAGGGCTACCAGCACGTCGAAATAGGCCACGCTTACGCTTACGCGGGTATCGATGGCGGTGCGCTGCAGGTCGCGGACGGAAAGCTCGTCGTATACTTTGGCGGCGCGGAGGCCGAGGAAGTAGTCGCTGTTAAAGAGGGTTTGGGTGGCTTCGCCGGTGAGGGCGGAGGAATACTTGGTGCCGAACTGCACGGGTATTTTCTGGCTGGGATCGTTCACGAAGTCGGGTATCAGCGAGGTCTGCAGCTTAAGGTTGTCCGTAAAGTTGCCGCTGATGTTCACATGGGGCAGCAGGCGGCCACGCATTTCACGTATCCTTTCGGTGGAGGACTGCCGGCTGAGGCGGGCGTTCACGACATCGTTCTGGTTACTGAGCGCGTATTGTATGCATTCGTCGAGGGTGAACACATAGGCGCCGGAGCTGTCCTGCTGGGCGGAAAGAGCCCCGGAGAACAGCAGGAACGTAATAGTCAGCAAGGTCTTACGCATGGTTATGTAGGGAAGCCAGCATCTCATACGGATAGAAAATTCAGATGATACTAGTAGAGAACAATCCTAAGTAAAAAAGGTTCAACGTGTTATTTGGCTGTTTATGGAAAATTTTCGGCCGGGCATCTTCTTTTTTAAACTGATACCATGAAAACAGCCAAATTCTACAAACCGGATTTTCTTGACATTCTTTTTAATGACCGCAACAAGGACTATGGCGCCTACGACCTCCGCCGGAAGTACGACAAGCGTGTGCGCAATGCCGTTATAGGGATGGGCGGGATCGTGCTGCTGATCGTTGGGGGGTATAGCATCGGGACGAGGTTGAAGGCGGGTGAGCCTGCCGCCAGGCCCGTTGTGGAAATTACGCCGATCGCGCCGATCGACATTAATGTGGAAAAGCCGCCGGTGATTCCACCCCCTGTCCGCGTGCAGCCTCCCGCCGCCAGTTTGCCGACGATCAGGCATTCCACGTTCGTAGTGGCGGAAGACGACAAGGTGCGGCCGGAGGACGAGGTGCCGAAGAACAACGAGCTGCGGGATGTGTCCATCGGGTTGAAGACCGCGGACGGGGATGTGGACGGGGTGGACGCAGGGCTGCCTTTCGGTGATCCGGGGAGCGGTGTGATCGAA
>JBQCFV010000323.1:0-9258 GCA_051958695.1 Chitinophaga sp.
CCTTTATTGCTGCCAATCGGCGAACCCAGCGGCATAACGGCGGCCACGCCCGCATCTTCAAGGCGTTTGCACAATACCGGGTCCGCATGAATGTAGGGCAGCACCACGAAACCGAGCTTTACCAGTTCCCGGGCGGCTTCCAGCGTTTCAACGGGGTCCGGCAGCAGGTAGCGCGGGTCCGGGTGGATCTCGAGCTTTAGCCAGTCGGTTTCCATCGCTTCGCGGGCCAGCTGCGCGGCGTATACGGCTTCTTTGGCGGTGCGCGCGCCGGATGTGTTGGGCAGCAGGTGAATGTGCGGATGCTGCAGCATGGAAAGCATGCCGTCGTGCTGCGAACCGGAGGTATCCACCCGTTTGAGCGCCACCGTCACCAATTCAGAACCTGATGCGAGAATGGCTTCATCCATTACCTGCGGCGAACCGAATTTGCCGGTGCCGGTAAACAGGCGGCTGCGGAAGGTTCTGCCAGCTATAACAAGTGCGTCCATCTTTTTTAATTGTTCAGTAGTTTAAGAATGCGTGTTACCATCACTTTTTTGTCCGGCGCGTGGGTAATAAGGCCCGATACGGCGATGCCGTGTACGCCGGTGTTCATCAACGCGGGAATATCTTCCAGCAGGATGCCGCCGATAGCCAGAACGGGCAGTTTTCCATTGATGCCTTTCATCAGCCCGCGATAACCTTCAATGCCTAATATCGGGCTGAGATTTTTTTTGGTGGTGGTGAAACGGAAAGGGCCTGCACCGATGTAATCCGCGCCTGCGGCGGCATGCATCAGCGCGTCGCTGAGCGTGTTGGCGGTGCCGCCGAGCCAGCAGTCCTTACCAACGATCTTCCGCGCTTCGTTCACGGGCATGTCCTGCAACCCGACGTGCAATCCATAGGCCCCGATAGTTCGGGCTATTACGGGGTGGTCGTTGATGGAAAGTTTTGCGCCGAAATGATCGCAGATCTGTTTTGCTTCGAATGCAACAGCTGAAACGTCGCCGGATTTTACGCGGAGCTGTACCCAGCGGCAACCAGCTTCGCAAGCGGCGCGGATATTTTCTGCGTGGGAGGATTCAGGGGTTTCCTGGGAGATGTATAGGAGTCTTTCCATTGTTTAATGATTTATTTAGCGTTCGTTAGGAAAACGTGGTGATGATGGGCGCTTCCGCTCCATGCCAGCCGAGCAGCGAAGGGCTGCTTTGCAGGTAACAGTAAGTATAGTCTTTCCCTTGCCTGCAGGCTTCTTCCAGCGACAGTCCTTTTGCGAGCAACGCCGTGATGGCAGCGGAAAGTACGCAGCCCGAACCATGCTTCGGGAATACGTCCGCTGACGGCGGCGCAAGATCGATGATAGCGCCGTTGTCGTACAAAGTATCCCAGCCGGGGCGGTCTGCGCGATGTCCGCCTTTGAGCAACACGGAGCAATATTGCGCCATGTGTTGCGCACCTTTTTCGCCATGAGGTTCGCCGCTCATCGCAGCGGCTTCTTCGAAATTGGGCGTGAGCAGCCGGAGGTATGGCAGCACTGATTCCCATTGGCGGGAAATGGAAGAATGAAAAAGGTACCCTGCCGAGGCTTTCAATACCGGGTCGAGAATAAATTGCAGGCCGGGCGCAATCTTGTGTAGCTCAGGAAAAATTTCCGCCAGCACATCGGGGTGCGATACGATGCCGACTTTGCAATGCGTCGCCGGGTATTTTTTGAGCAAAGGCAGTGCCTGCGCAATGATCTTGTCTGCGGGCAGCCATTCCACGCCGAGGAACTCGTCTTCCGTTTGTACGGTGAGAGCAGTACATACGCCCAGGCCATGCAGCCGGTGGGCTTCGAAAGTTTTGATATCTGCCAGCAAACCCGCGCCCCCGCTGGGGTCCAGGCCGCCGAGGCTCATTACGTATGTAGACATTTTTGTGCTTTTATTTCCACGATGTTTTTGCTTTTATGAATACTTCCACTGCCCGTTCGGGTTTCTGCCAGATGGCCCCGAGCATCGCTGCGCCGTAAAAACCCATCTGCTGCAGCTTTTCCAGATTGGAAGGCGTTATACCGCCAATGGCGATGGCATTGCGTGGTAGGTTGCTGAAGTGGCGGCCTTTGTAACCGGCTTTGGAAATGCTATCGAATACGGGGCCGAGGAGGAGGAAATCCCAGTCAGTTGGGTTGATTGGGAGGGTGTTGCCGGCGATGGTGCTTTTTGGGTGGGGCGAGGTGTTAACACCATTCTCCGCATCGCCCCCACCCGTATTATGAAAGGTGTTAACACCTTCTCCTGCACGAGTATGAACCAAGGTGTTAACACCTCCACTCACATCCTTTATCAATGCCTCCCCACCCACCGCATGCACCGACGTACTAACGGAAAACCCCGCCGACCGCAAAGCCACCAAGTCCTCTGCAGGCAAGACATTTCTCAACCGCTCGCTAAGATGCAGCCCTCTAAGCCCATACCGCTCCACCAACTCAGGATAACCCGACAGCATCACACGATCACGAAGGCCCGCAGGTATCGCCTGCAGCAAACCTTCGTACTCAGCCGCGCTCCAGCCGGGCTTGCGCAGCAGCAGCGTTTCCAGCCCAGCGGAAAACAGCTTGCGAAGGATGTGAAGCTCGTCCGGGATAGAATAAGGCGTCGTTACCACCCAGATCATCTTTTTTCCTGCCCCCGTCATCAGGAATAAATTTCTCCGCCCTGTTCCGCAAATGCTTTCGACTTTTCCGCCATGCCCGCTTCCGCCGCTGCGTAATCGCGCACTTCCTGCGAGATCTTCATCGAGCAGAAATGCGGGCCGCACATGGAGCAGAAGTGGGCCACTTTCGCGTTTTCGGAAGGCAGCGTTTCGTCGTGGTAGGCGCGGGCGGTGTCCGGGTCGAGCGAGAGGTTGAACTGGTCTTCCCAGCGGAACTCGAAACGCGCCTTGCTCAGCGCATTGTCTCGGTATTGCGCGCCGGGGTGGCCTTTGGCGAGATCGGCGGCATGGGCGGCCAACTTGTAGGCGATCACGCCCTGTTTTACGTCCTCGCGGTCGGGGAGGCCAAGGTGTTCCTTGGGCGTTACGTAACAGAGCATGGCGGTGCCGAACCATCCGATCATGGCGGCGCCAATGGCGCTGGTGATATGGTCGTAGCCGGGCGCGATGTCCGTAGTGAGGGGGCCGAGCGTGTAGAAGGGCGCTTCGTGGCAATGTTCGAGCTGTTTGTCCATGTTCTCTTTGATGAGATGCATGGGCACGTGGCCCGGGCCTTCGATCATGACCTGTACATCGTGCCGCCAGGCGGTTTTGGTGAGCTCTCCCAGGGTTTCGAGTTCCGCGAACTGCGCGGCGTCGTTGGCGTCGGCGATGGAGCCGGGACGCAGACCGTCGCCGAGGGAAAAGGCCACGTCGTAGGCCTGCATGATCTCACAAATTTCGTTGAAATGCGTGTAGAGGAAATTTTCCTTGTGATGTGCGAGGCACCATTTGGCCATAATGGAGCCGCCGCGTGAAACGATGCCCGTCATGCGTTTGGCGGTAAGCGGCACGTAACGCAGCAGCACGCCGGCGTGAATGGTGAAATAATCCACGCCCTGTTCAGCCTGCTCGATGAGCGTGTCGCGGAACAGTTCCCAGGTGAGGTCTTCGGCTTTGCCGTTCACTTTTTCGAGGGCCTGGTAAATGGGCACGGTGCCTACGGGAACCGGGCAATTGCGGATGATCCATTCGCGGGTTTCGTGGATATGCTTGCCGGTGCTGAGGTCCATGATGGTGTCGGCGCCCCAGCGGCAGGCCCACACGGCTTTTTCCACTTCTTCTTCGATGGACGAAGTAACGGCGGAGTTGCCGATGTTGGCATTTATTTTCACGAGAAAGTTGCGGCCGATGATCATCGGTTCGCTTTCCGGATGGTTGATGTTGGAAGGAATGATGGCGCGGCCTTCGGCCACTTCTTTGCGCACGAACGCAGGCGTGATGAACGCGTTGTGCCTGCCGGTGCCGCGGTGCTGCGCCCAGAGGGAATTATCGGCGCGGAACTGCTCTTCCGCGCGCTGGTTCTCGCGAATGGCGATGTATTCCATTTCGGGCGTGATGATGCCTTTGCGCGCGTAATGCAGCTGCGAAACATTGGCGCCGGGCTTTGCTTTGAACGGCAATTGCAAATGCTCGAAACGAAGGTGACCGAGCGAAGCATCGGCGAGCCGGGCGCGGCCGTAGGCGGAAGAGAACTGGTCAAGCCGCTGTACGTCGCCGCGCGAAACAATCCACGGCTCACGCAGGCGGGGCAAGCCTTTGGCGGGATCGAGTGGAACGGATGGATCGGTGTAAGGGCCGCTGGCGTCATAGACGGTAACGGGAGCGTTGGGTTCCACGGCGCCGTCGCGGCCGTGCAATCGTGTATCCGTAAGCGTTATCTCGCGCATGGCTACCTGGACGTTGTGCAGGCTACCTTTTACATAAATTTTTTGCGATGCCGGGAAAGGCGTGCGGGTGATGCGGGTTTGCATTTTTACTTCGTTTAAAAGTGATGGGAATAGCGGGACACTTTGCGCGGGCACGCGCAAAACGCCCATGCGCATCCTGCCGCTGAAGAGTGCGACGCAACGGATGCCCAAACAGGGAACAAAAGCCGGGTCCAAAAAAAGATCAACCGCCCTGGGTGGCCTGGATGATCGTGACGTGGTCCGCCGGGCGGAGCGTGACATCGCTCCAGCTGAGGCGCGGTACTACTTTTTGGTTGACGGCAACGGCAATGCCCTTGCGGGTGGTGAGCTGAATAAACTGTAAGAGGGCAGCGACGGTGGTTTCCGGCTGCACCGCATAAAGTTTATTGTTTACAAGCACTTCCATGTTTGCAGGAGTTTAGGTGAAACAATAAACTTTAAGGATGTGATGAGAAGGAGTTCAGTATTACTTTTCCCTACGCCAGTGTGAACTGTATCAGGTACTGAGGGTATCATCTCAGTTCCGGCGATGGCGCCGGAACACCCCTAAAGTGGATACAAATCTAAGCCGCAGGATTTCAAATTCCAACGTAATTTTAGGAAGAGGATAAAAAATCCTGCGCTTTTCGACGGAGAAGCGTCACGGATGTTTAGCATTATCTTTGATAACAACCTGTAAAACCGACTGTATGATAAAACCTTGGATGCCGTTGTTTTGCCTGATCGCGCTGGCCGCCTGCCAAAGCCCCGTAAAGCAGGAAGCAGCGCAGGATTCCGCGGCCCTGCCGCCGGACAGCCTGACGGACACCATGACGATGAACGCCGATTCCATAACGGTAACCGCGGATACGGCGCACATCGATTCCACGCTGGTGCCGGGACGATGGATGCAGCCGGTGCCGGGGCTGGACAGTCTTACGCAGGGCATTTATCTCCGGAAGAACGGCAAAGCGTCATCCATCAACATGCATACGCTGCTGTACGACAAATGGGCATTGGTAAGGGATACGTTGTTTTTATGGAGCCACTCCGAAGGTGTGAAAAACCCTGATACGACGATAATCGATACGCTCCTTGTAAAGTCGCTGGACGATACGTCCATGGTATTGTTCCCGCTGAGGGCCGCGCCGGGTTACCTGGAAAAATATACGCGGAAGGGGAAATAGGATCAAAGCAAGTTCCCCGATCCGGATTCGGGAGGTTTCATCATTTTGGGTACGGTTATTACACCGGCACCCGAAAAGAGGAACTTGTTGCATGCGCTATGCGCGGTTACAGATTGTACAGCTGCCAGACGCCGATGCCCGTGGCCACGATGGACAGGAACAGACCGGCTACGGCCATTTGCAGTTCGTCGATATGCTTGCGGGCGATGACCAGTGATACGAGACAGGCGAAAATTCCCGCTGCGCCGAAATAGATCGCCGCTTCAGCTGACTTGCTGATGAATGCAAAGGCGGCAGTGACTACACCGATAAAAATGGATGCGAATCCCGCGATCTTAGGCAGACTAGTTGGGTGATGCATTTTGAATGTATTATATAAGTGATCAAATAAATAACCCTGTTTTGGTTGCTACCGCTCGCGCTTTCACGCCCCTTCGGGTACCCGTCACTGGAGGAAATTTGTCCGAAGAATCCGGTCATTTGTTTTCAGGGTCGGGGCGTATAGTCATTTCAGTTATGAAAAATCCTGCATTAGTCCACTTAGAAATTACGACATTTTGCCCAATTGTGGCGGGTTTCAGGGCAGGAATTTCTTTGGGGAAAATCAAGAAATTCATTCATAGAATGCTTTATATAAGAAGAAAGGATTAACTGTTTGCGAAAAACGGCCGTTTTAAAACTGATAGTCTAATTGTTTAATATATAGTGGTCTTTATGGAATGGCATAAAAAAAGCCGTTATCGATCGATAACGGCTTTCGTATTGCTGAAGATCTTTTTAGTTGTTCATGAGCAGCGGCATCACCAGCATGAGCAGGTCTTCTTCCTCGGCTTTTTCCACGGGGCGGAGAATGCCGGCTTTTGTGGGCGCGCTGAGGTCGATGGTGATCTCGTCGCCTTCGGCGGCGTGCAGCATTTCGATGAGGAATTTTGCGTTAAAGGCGATCTGCATGTCTTCGCCGTTGTACTGGCAGCTCATGCGTTCGTTGCCTTCAAAAGAAAAGTCCACGTCCTGCGCGGAGAGCTGCAGCTCGGAGCCGCTGATGCTGAGGGCCACCTGGTTGGTGCTTTTATTGGCGAACACGCCCACGCGTTTCAGCGCGTTCTGGAAGTCGTTTTTCACGAGCGTGAGGCGGTACGGGTTTTCTTTCGGGATCACCACTTTGTAGTCCGGGAAGCGGGCGTCGATGAGGCGGCAGATCATCTGCGCGTTCTCATGCGTTACAAAGAAGTGGTTGCTGCTGTAAGCTACCTGCAGGGTGCTGTCGTTGTCGGGGATAGCGGATTTGAGCAGGTTCAGCGGCTTTTTGGGCACGATGAAGCTGTCTGCCTGCGGGCATTTTACATCGGTGCGGATGTATTTTACAAGCCTATGCGCGTCGGTGGCCACGAAGGTGATATTCTCCGGGTTGAGCTCGAAGAACACGCCGGTCATTTGCGGGCGGAGATCGTCGTTGCTGACTGCGAACAGGGTTTTGTTGATAGCGGTGATCAGCGCGCCGGAGGGCATTTCGAATTTGGTAGCGTCTTCGGCGGCGGGCTCTTTCGGGAAGTTCTCGGGGTTTTCGCCCATTACTTTGTACTTGCCGTTGTCTGAAGTGATCTCCACGGCGAAAGAGTTGAGGTCTATATTAAAAGTAAGTGGCTGTTCCGGCAGGTTCTTCAGGGAGTCCATGAGGATCTTTGCGGGAATGCAGATGCGGCCGCTTTCCTTGGCTTCCACCTCCAGCTTTACCTTCATAACGGTTTCCAGGTCGGTAGCCACAACGGTCAGCTCATTCTTTTCGATCATGAAAAGGAAATCTTCCAGAATGGGTAATACCGTGTTGGAGTTGATCACGCCGCTGATCTGTTGCAATTGTTTTAATAAAGTAGAGGAAGAAACGATAAACTTCATAAGGTTAATGATAATTGTTGCAAATGTAAGGTTAAAGATAGAAAGTTTTGCCAATGATCGCCGACGGCTTTTCCACATCTGATGTTGGCAGCAGCAAGCATTAGCGGAATTTTTAATCCTTGCTAAATATGCAGGAAATGGGCCTGTTTTTGAATGAATGCATGGTTTTTAGGCGGAATCTTGAAAATATTGGAAACCATTTGCGGTTTCTTTTAAATTATTGATAAATCGGTTAGTTTTGCGGGCGCAAAAACAATCCATTCATTAAAAACAAAAAACAGGGGTTATGAAACTGTCTCATTTAGCCGAAACGCTGATAGGTTCCGAAATTATCAAACTTGCCGGAGAGATCAAGGAAAAGCAGGCTAAGGGTGAAAAGATCTACAATTTCACCATCGGTGACTTTGACCCCAAGGTGTTCCCTATCCCGGCCGAATTCGAGCACGAGATCATTGAAGCGTACAAGGCCAAATACACCAACTACCCGCCGGCAGACGGTATCGCCGAGCTGCGCAAGGCCGTTGGCGAGTTCATCGCCGAACGCGAAGGCATCACCTTCGACCCCGCCAGCGAGATCGTGATCTCCTGCGGCGGCCGCCCGATCATTTACGCGACTTACCGCACCATAGTAGACCGTGGCGAGAAAGTGATCTACGCCACGCCGTCATGGAACAATAACCACTACACCCACTTCCTGGAAGGCGAGCACGTAGTGCTGGAAACCAAGGTGGAGAACGACTTTATGCCCACCGCGGCCGAACTGAAACCGCTGCTGAAAGGCGCAACGCTGCTGGCGCTCTGCTCCCCGCAGAACCCCACGGGCACCACCTTTGGTAAAAAACAGCTGGAAGAGATCTGCGATATGGTGCTGGCCGAGAACAAAAGCCGCGGCGAAGGCGAAAAACCGCTGTACGTGCTGTTCGACCAGATGTATTGGGTGCTGACCTTCGGCGACACCCAGCACTACAACCCGGTAAGCCTCCGTCCTGAAATGAAGAACTACACCGTGTTCATCGACGGGATGAGCAAAGCGTTTGCCGGTACCGGCGTACGCGTAGGCTGGGCGCTGGGCCCCAAGCACGTAATGACCAAAATGAAAGCGATCCTCTCCCACGTGGGCGCATGGAGCCCCATGGCAGAGCAGAAAGCCGCCGCCAAATACCTCGTACAGAAAGAAGCAGTCGATAAATACCTGGAACACTTCAAAGGCGAAGTGGAAGAAAGACTGGTGAAAATCTACGAAGGGTTCGACGCGCTGAAAAAAGCCGGTCACCAGGTAGACGCCATCGCACCGCAGGCCGCGATCTACCTCACCATCAAACTGGACCTCGCGGGTAAAAAGACCGCCGACGGCAAAGTGCTGGAAGACCAGGGCGCAGTGACCACCTATATCCTCAACGAAGCAAAGCTGGCGGTGGTGCCGTTCTACGCTTTCGGTTCCGCGAGAACTTCTCCCTGGTACCGCCTGAGCGTGGGCACCTGCGTGAAGGAAGAGATCCCGGCGATGCTGGCCGCGCTGAAAGCTGCACTAGAGAAATTGCAATAGGATTTGAGAATGTTAATATGGAAAGGCGCTCCGGGAGGAGCGCCTTTTGTTTTTTAGAGATTTAAGAGAAGCTGGCGACGGTTATTTTCTGACCATTTCGGATTCAGCCGAACAGTGCAGCTGATCGTCGCTATCCATGATCTGGATGGTAAAAATATTTCTTCTTGTTTCCTCGTCGGTGGTTTCCCAGAGTACATCAATCATCGACTCCAACACATCCGAACAGTGCATTCCTTCTATCCATGGT
>JBQCFV010000324.1:0-3937 GCA_051958695.1 Chitinophaga sp.
GCTGCTGAGGTTGTGCACGGCCGCCCCGCTGGGCAGCTCGCCTATCAGCATCAGCGAACCTCGTCCTTCCGGCAGGGGTTCCGCGCCGCCGGGGGCTTTGGGGAGATGTTCCCTCAGCTCGGGGATGGAATAACCGCGGAAGCGTATGCCTTCATTCGCATCCAGCAGGGAGGTTTCGGTAACCAGCCCCGTGATGCCGCGCATGCCCTGATAAACCTGGGCCACCGTTACATCATCTACTTTTTTTGTACCATGATTCTTGAGCAGGTCCTTTACCTCTGCGCCCAGTTCATCTGCCTTAGCCTTGAATTTCTCTTTTATATAACTCATTTTCCCGCAATGATTTAGAAAAATTAACGAAATCGATCAATGAACAAAAGTAATGATTAATCAGAAAAACCCTACCGTTTACGGGAGATTTAACGTATAAATTCAGGCATTTGATCAAAAATCATCAGAAGGCTTACTTCGGGGCGCGTAAATAGAGATAAAGGGCCAGCCCCGCGAAAACGAAGTTGGGTATCCATGCCGCCAGCAGCGGGTTCAGGTCGGCCTTGGTGGCGAATACGGTGGAGAATTGCAGGAACAGGATGTACCCGGCGGAGATCACGATGCCCAATGCCAGGTGCAGGCCGCTTCCGCCTCTTACCTTCCGGCTGGAAATGATCGCGCCGATCAGCACGAGGATGATCACCGCTACGGCAGCCGACGTGCGGCGGTATTTTTCAACATAATATACGCTCAGCCCTTCCGCCCCGCGCAGCTCCTCCCTTTCCAGGTAACGGTTCAGCTCGGGAGTGGTCATGGCCTGCTCCTTGTTTTTTTCTTCCACCATTTCGGATGGGAGCAGCGGTATCTTCAAAGCGGTATCGTTGGCGGTGCGCAGGGTCTCGTGCATGCCGTCGATGGTGCGTTCGGTAATGTAGTTCAGCTTCCATTTGCGGGAAACGGAATCCCAGGCCACGCGGTCGGCCTTCAGGCTGTACAGCACCTCCTGCCCTTCCACGCGTTTCAGCACGAAGTTATTGCCGTTCTTATAGGTCGGGTTGTACAGTCCGAAAGTGATATAGGTAACGCTGTCTACTCTTATCGTTTTATCCGTAAGCGCGTCCTGGTCTTTGGGGGAGCGTCAGTATTTGTTCTCAAAAGTAGTGCGGATGCGGTTGGCCTCGGGCACTACCCAGCGGTTGGCAGCCCAGAGAATGGACGCAAACAGTACGGCGCCCACCCAGTACGGCCGCAGGAAACGCCTGAAGCTCACGCCCGCGCTGAGTATCGCAACGATCTCCGTCCTGTAGGCGAGCTTGGAAGTGAAGAAGATCACCGATATGAAGATGAACAGCGGGAAAAGCAGCGCGGCGATGTGGGGGATGAAGCCGATGTAATAGTGCATGAACACGAACCCGATGGACAGGTTGTGCTCCAGGAAGTCGTCGATCTTTTCCGTGATGTCGATCACCACCGAGATCACCAGCAGGATCATCAACGAATACACGAACGTGCCGATGAACTTGCGCAGTATGTACCAGTCTATCTTCTTCATATATTGATTAGGCAGCCGGGCTTAAAGGTGCAAAGCTAGTATTCCGCCTGCATCTAATATGCAATTTTAATCGATGATGTGCAATTTTAACATAAAATACTACAGCCTGGTTTGCAGCTGCGGCACCACCTGCCGCTTCCATGCGCCGTAGGTGCCTTTCAGTATCTGCTCGCGCGCCGCTTTTACCAGCTCGAGATAAAAGCGGAGGTTGTGGATGCTTGCAAGCGTCATGCCGAGTATTTCGCCGGCCACGAAAAGGTGGCGCACGTAAGCTTTGGAATAGTTGCGGCTGGCGTCGCAGGGGTTCTGTTCGTCCAGCGGGCTGAAGTCGTTCGCCCACTTTTTATTGCGGATGTTGATCACGCCGTTCCAGGTGAACAGCATGCCGTTGCGCCCGTTGCGGGTGGGCATCACGCAGTCGAACATATCGATGCCCAGTTCGATGTTGTTCAGGATGTTCCAGGGCGTGCCCACGCCCATGAGGTAGCGCGGTTTTTCCACCGGCAGCAGCTCCGTTACCAGCCCGCACATTTCATACATGTCCGCTTCCGGCTCGCCCACGCTCAGCCCGCCAATGGCGTTGCCGGCGCAGTTGCGCGAAGCGATGGCCTCGGCGGAAGCTTTCCGCAGGTCTTTGAACGTGCTGCCCTGCACGATTGGGAACAGCGTTTGTTCGTGCCCGTATTCGGGGGAAGTTTCGCCGAGCCGTTTGATGCAGCGGTCGAGCCAGCGGTGCGTCAGCTCCATGCTGCGTTTGGCGTAGCCGTATTCGCTGGGGTACGGCGGGCATTCGTCAAAAGCCATAATGATGTCCGCGCCGATGGTGCGTTGTATGTCCATCACGTTTTCAGGAGTGAACAGGTGGCGGCTGCCGTCGATATGGCTCTGGAATACGACGCCTTCTTCCTTGATCTTGCGGTTGGCGGCGAGGGAAAACACCTGGTAGCCGCCGCTGTCGGTAAGAATGGGGCGGTCCCAGCCGTTGAACTTATGCAGCCCGCCGGCCTGCTTCAGCACCTCCATGCCGGGGCGCAGGTACAGGTGATAGGTGTTGCCGAGGATGATCTGCGCGTCTATTTCGCTGCGCAGCTGCTCCTGGGTAACGGCTTTCACGGAGCCTACGGTACCTACGGGCATGAAGATCGGCGTCTGGATGGTACCATGCGCGGTGGTAATGGTACCTGCCCTGGCGCCTGAAGGATCGGTGGTGATGAGATCGAACTGCAAGATGGTGTGTTTTTCAGGGGGCAAAGGTATTGAATATCCGAATATTAATTTTTCCACAACCTTACATAGCTAAATAAAAACATATATTTTTGCCCCCTATGTCGGACAACCTGGGGATTATCATTTTTTATGTTTTCGCCGCTGCTGCGGGAATACAGGTATTGTATTACCTCGTCTTTTTTTCAAGGGTGGCGTTCTACAGGCGCCGGTTCGATCCGGACCATCCGCCCAAAGAAGCGCTTTCCGTTATCATATGCGCCAAAAACGAGGAAAGAAGCCTTCCCCGCAACCTCCCTACCGTGCTCCAGCAGCGCTATCACATCCACCAGCAGCCGGAATACGAAGTGATCGTGGTGAACGACAATTCGGAAGACGATTCCAAATATTACCTGGCTTCCATCGAAAACGGATACCCGCATTACCGCCATATCGAGATCAAACAGTCGGCGCAGTTCATCCCCGGCAAAAAATATCCCCTGTCCATCGGCATCAAAGGCGCCAAATACGAGACCCTGGTGCTCACCGACGCGGACTGCAAACCCGCCAGCACCCACTGGCTGTCCATGCTCTCGCAGGGCTTCGAAGGCGGCCGGGAGATCGTGCTCGGTTACGGGCCGTATTATAAAAAACCGGGCTTTCTCAACAAGGTGATCCGTTACGAGACCTATTTCAGCGCGCTGCAATACCTTTCCTTTGCCATGGCCGGCATTCCCTACATGGGCGTAGGCCGCAACCTGGCGTATAAAAAAAAGCTTTTTTTCAAACACAAAGGTTTCACCGCGCACCAGCACATCGCTTCCGGCGACGACGACCTGTTCATCAACCGTGCCGCCAACGGCTCCAATACGGGCGTGGTGATCAACAAGCAGGCCTTTGCGTATTCCGAACCGAAAACAAAATGGAAACACTGGTTCGCGCAGAAAACCCGGCACATGAGCACCGGCAAACATTACCGCTTCGGGCATAAAGTGCTGCTGGGACTGTTCTCCCTTTCCCATTTCCTGTTTTATCCCGCCCTGGCGGCCGCCCTGTTTTACGCGCCCATGCTATACATCACGCTGGGCGTTCTCGGCGGCAAGGTGTTTATCCAATCCATCATCACTTTCCTGGCAATGAAGCGGCTGGACGAGAAAGACCTGTTCTGGTACAGCTGGCTGATGGACATCC
>JBQCFV010000325.1:0-7623 GCA_051958695.1 Chitinophaga sp.
CCGGCGCCTTCGCGCTCACCAACCTGGACGACAAACGCGGCAACGTGATGCTGCAGAACACCAAGGCGCGCAAAGCCACGTACAGCCTGCGCACGATGGCGGACTTCAAAGGCAAGATCCTCGAGAACAACCTCACCGGTCTCATCATGCTGGTAGGCGACCGGGAAGTGCATTTCCGCCTCATCGGCGAATTTAACGCGTACAACCTGATGGCGGTATACGGCGCGGCCGTGCTGCTGGGAAAAGATAAAGACGAAGTGCTCGCCGCGCTCAGCGACGTGCAGGGCGCCGAAGGCCGTTTTGATTACATCGTTTCAAAAAAGCTGCGCGTGATCGGCATCGTGGATTACGCCCATACGCCTGACGCGCTGCTGAACGTGCTGGCCACTATCAAGAACCTGCGCGAAGGCCACGAGCAGATCATCACCGTAGTGGGCTGCGGCGGCGACCGCGACAAGGCCAAACGCCCCGTCATGGGCCAGGTGGCGGCGGAGCATAGCGACCGCGTGATATTCACGTCAGACAATCCGCGGTCGGAAGACCCGCAGGAGATCATCCGCGAAATGGAAGCAGGCGTAGCCGTGCACCAGCACAAAAAAACGCTGTCCATCGCCGACCGCAGAGAAGCTATCAAAACCGCCGTGGGTTTCGCGCAGCAGGAAGACATCATTCTCATCGCCGGAAAAGGCCATGAGAAATACCAGGAGATAAAAGGAGTGAAACACCCTTTCGACGATAAACAGGTATTGACCGAAGTACTGGAACTATTGGAAAAATAATCAGATCACGAACATGTTATATTACTTATTCAATTATCTAAAAACGGAATTCAACTACACCGGCACCGGGATGTGGCAATACATCACTTTCCGCGTGACCATGGCGTTGCTGCTTTCCCTCGTGATCTCTTTACTACTGGGCAAGCGCATCGTCAAATACCTGCAGCGCAAGCAGATCGGGGAAGTGATCCGCGACCTCGGCTTGGCCGGCGAACATTCCAAAAAAGGCACTCCCACCATGGGCGGCCTCATCATCCTTTCCGCCATGGTGATCCCCACCCTGCTATTCGCCCGGGTAATGAACGTGTACATCCTGCTGATCCTGCTGTCCACCATCTGGCTCGGGCTGATCGGGTTCATCGACGATTATATCAAGGTATTCAAAAAGAATAAAGAAGGGCTGGCCGGCCGTTTCAATATACACGGCCAGGTGGGCCTGGGCGTGATCATCGGCACCACGCTGTATTTCAACGACAACGTCGTGATGTCGCGCGAGATAATGACCGGCAAAAAGCTGGCGCCTTACGAAAGAGTGATCAGCAGCACCGAACGCATTACCGAAGACGGCAGCAAGTTCGTGGACGTAAAAACGCCCATCACCACTATCCCTTTTGTAAAAAATCATGAGTTCAATTCCTCCAAGCTGATCTCCTGGATACCCGGCGCGGAAAAATATACTTACGTACTGTACATCCTGATCGTGATCGTGATCATCGTGGCGGTAAGCAACGGCGCCAACCTCACGGACGGGCTGGACGGGCTGGCAACGGGCGTTTCGGCAGTGATCGGGGTCGGGCTGGGCATATTCGCTTATGTGAGCGGCAATATCCAGTTCGCGGAATACCTGAACATCATGTACATCCCGAACCTCGGCGAGCTGTCCATCTTCATCGCCGCATTCGTGGGGGCTTGCGTGGGCTTCCTCTGGTACAATGCGTATCCCGCGCAGGTGTTCATGGGCGATACCGGCAGCCTCGCCCTCGGCGGCATCATCGCTTCGCTGGCCATCATCGTGCGGAAAGAACTGCTGCTGCCCATCATCTGCGGTGTGTTCTTCGTGGAGAACCTCAGCGTGGTGATACAGGTAACCTATTTCAAATACACGAAGAAAAAATACGGTGAAGGCCGCCGCGTGTTCCTCATGAGCCCGCTGCACCATCACTACCAGAAACTCGGCTACCACGAAAGCAAAATAGCCGTGCGCTTCTGGATCGTGACCGTGATGTGCGTCGTATTCGCCATCGCCACCTTAAAAATGAGATAATGCGACTCGTAATACTCGGAGCCGGAGAAAGCGGAATTGGCGCGGCCCTGCTGGGCAAAAAACAGGGGTTCGATGTGTTCGTGTCAGACGGCGGGCAGATAAAGGACATTTATAAACAGGAACTGGCGGTAAACCAAATTCCTTTCGAGGAAGGCCACCATTCCTGGGACATCATACTTGGAGCGGATGAGATCGTGAAAAGCCCGGGCATACCGGAAAAAAGCGAGCTGATGAAAAAAGTGCGGGAACGCGGCGTACCGGTGATATCGGAGATAGAGCTGGCCTGGCGTTTCAGCAAAGACAAGAAGATCATTGCCATCACGGGAAGCAACGGGAAAAGCACCACCACCGCGCTCACCCACCACATATTCCGCACCGCCGGCCTCAACGCCGCGCTGGTGGGAAATATCGGGGTCAGTTACGCGAAACAGGTGGCGCTGGAACCTGCGGATTATTACATCATCGAGGTCAGCAGCTTCCAGCTGGACGATATCGTGGAGTTCAAGCCGAACGTCGCAATTCTGCTGAACATCACGCCCGACCACCTGGACCGCTATGATTATAAAATGGAGAACTATGTGGCGTCAAAATTCCGCATAGCCATGAACCAGACGAAAGAAGATTATTTTATTTATTGTAAAGACGATCCTGAGATCAGGAAATATTTAGCGACGAAACCTATTTTTTCAGAACCAATACCTTTTAGCATTATGGAACCATTGAACGAAGGAGGATTTATAGCAAACGACCAGGTGAATATTCAGGTGAAAGATGAACCGGTGATCATGTCCATGTACGACCTGGCATTAAAAGGTAAACATAACTTGTACAATTCGATGGCAGCAGGCATAGCAGGCCGCACCATGGATATACGGAAAGAAAAGATCCGCGAAAGCCTCAGCACTTTCTCAAGCCTGGAGCACCGGATGGAATACGTAGCAACCGTGCGTGGGGTGGACTTTATCAACGACAGCAAAGCGACCAACGTGAACTCCGTATGGTTCGCGCTTGAAAGCATGGAACGCCCGGTGATACTCATCATGGGCGGTGTGGACAAAGGGAACGATTACAGCGCCATCCGCGACCTGGTGAGGGAAAAAGTAAAAGCCATCGTTTGCCTGGGGGTAGACAACCGGCCGATACACGAAGCCCTGTCCAAAGACATGGAAGTAATGGTGAATACGGACAACATGAAAGACGCCGTAGCGGCAGCCTTCCAGCTGTCCAGCAAAGGCGATGTGGTGCTGCTCTCCCCCGCCTGCGCGAGCTTCGACCTCTTCAAGAATTATGAGGAGAGAGGCCGCCAGTTCAAGGAGGCAGTGAGAGAACTTTAACTTTTTAAACGAACAACGTGAACAACTTACTTCAAAGGACGAAAGGTGACAAGGTGATCTGGACGATCGTGTTCTTCCTGTCTGCAGTGAGTTTGTTGGCAGTGTACAGTTCTACCGGCTCTTTGGCATACCGCGTATACAGCGGGCATACGGAATATTACCTGTTCAAGCAGCTGTCCGTGCTCGTGCTGGGCATCCTGATCATCTATTTCGCGCACCGCGTGAATTACACGATCTATTCCCGCGTGGCGCAGATCGGTTTCCTGATATCCGTGCCGCTCCTGCTGTACACGCTCGTGTTCGGTTCGCACCTGAACGATGCCAGCCGCTGGATCAGGCTGCCGGTGATCAACCTGACGTTCCAGACCTCCGATATTGCGAAGCTCGCGCTGTTCATGTACGTATCGCGGCAGCTGAGCCGCAAGCAGGCGGTGATCACGGATTTCAAAAAAGGCTTCCTCCCGATCATCGTGCCGGTGGGCATCATCTGCGGGCTGATCATGCCGGCGAACATGAGTACCGCGCTGCTGCTGGGTTCCAGCTGTATGCTGCTTTGTTTTATAGGACGCGTGCCGCTGAAATTCCTGATGGGTATGATCGGTGCGGTGGTAATGCTGGTGCTGCTCATGTTCCTCATCGCGCAGGTGACCACTTTTGAAGGGCGTACGGAAACCTGGAAGAACCGTATCGAAAGTTTTTTCAGCGACGAGGAAAGCGATATTCCTTACCAGGTGCAGCAGGCGAACATCGCGATCGCGAGCGGCGGCTTCCTTGGAAAAGGCCCGGGTAACAGTACGGCAAGAAATTTTTTGCCGCACCCTTATTCGGATTTTATTTATGCGATTATTCTTGAAGAGTATGGTATCTTTGGCGCCTTTTTAATATTGGCGGCATACCTGATCCTGCTCTTGCGAAGTATAAGAATTTTTAAGAACTGCCCGTACGCATTCGGCGCGTTCCTGGCCCTGGGCCTGAGCGTTACGCTGGTGATACAGGCATTGATGCATATGGCGGTGAACGTTCACCTGCTGCCGGTAACGGGTTTGACGCTTCCGCTGGTAAGCATGGGCGGTTCCTCGGTGATATTCACGAGCCTGTCCATCGGCATCATATTGAGCGTTTCGAGAAATGGTGAAGAAATAGGGCTGAAGCGGGAGGTTACTAATCCCGCAGTAGCCGCATAAAGGAATAATATTTTTGAATGGCGCATAAAGTGATCATAGCAGGCGGCGGTACGGGAGGCCACATCTTCCCCGCGATAGCCATTGCCAATGCCCTCCGCAAAATGGAGCCGGATATCGATATCCTGTTCGTAGGCGCGAAGGGTAAAATGGAAATGGAAAAAGTGCCGCAGGCGGGTTACCCTATCGAAGGGCTGGAGATCGCCGGCTTCAACCGCAGCAACATGCTGAAGAACCTGCTGCTGCCGTTCAAGCTGCTGAAAAGCCTGAACCAGGCCAAAAGCGTGCTCAACCGGTTCCAGCCGGACGTGGTCGTGGGTGTGGGCGGGTACGCCAGCTTTCCCATATTGCGCCAGGCGCAGCGAAGGGGCATTCCCACGCTGATACAGGAACAAAATTCCTGGGCCGGCAAAAGCAACAAGATACTCGGCCGCAAGGCCGACAAAATATGTACGGGGTACGAAGGCATGGAAAAGTTTTTCCCCGCTGAAAAGCTGCTCTACACCGGCAACCCCGTACGCGGATCGATCACGCAAAGCGCGGTGACCAAAGAAGAGGCGCTGAGCCACTTTGGGCTGATGCCCGGTAAACCGGTGCTGTTCGCCGTAGGCGGAAGTCTTGGCGCCAGATCGATCAACGAAGCGCTGCTGCCGCACCTGGCCGAATTTGTGAATAAAGACGTGCAGCTGATCTGGCAAACCGGCAAGCTGTTCTACGAACAGGCCAAAGCAGCGGCCGCGCCGTTCGCCACGCATGTAAAAGTGTACGACTTCATCAACGTGATGGACTTCGCGTACAAAGCCGCGGACGCCGTTATATCCCGCGCAGGGGCCCTGGCCATCGCCGAGCTTTGCGTGGTGAAAAAGCCGTCCATCTTCGTACCGTACCCTTTCGCCGCCGAAGATCATCAAACGCAGAACGCGCTCAGCCTCGTGCACAAACAGGCCGCGCTGATGATCAAAGACGACGAAGCCTTTGACAAGTTGGCGAACGAAGCGCTCAGTCTCGTGCAGAACAAGGCGCTGATGGAAAAACTGGAAAAGAACATTGCCCCGCTGGGCAATGCCAATGCTGATATGACGATCGCCCGGGCAGTGCTCGGACTGATCAGGTAAATAATTTTTGTCCCCGGAATGGAGTTAAAGAACATACATAGGATCTACTTTGTAGGCATCGGCGGCATCGGGATGAGCGCTATTGCCCGCTTCTTCAACGAGAAAGGGCGTGGCGGTGAGCGGTTATGACCGTACCTCCACGCAACTCACGCGGCAGCTGGAAGCCGAAGGCATCCGTATCCATTATACGGAAGACCTCGCGCTCATAGACCGCGCGGCGGACCTGGTAGTGTACACGCCCGCCGTTCCCGCAGGGCACAAAGAGCTGATGTTCTTCCGCGAGAACAATTACGAAGTGGTGAAACGCAGCGACGTATTGCAGGAGATCACCCGCGAGCTGTTTTCCATCACCGTAGCCGGCACCCACGGCAAAACCACCGTAAGCACCATGATCGCGCACCTGCTGCGGCATGCGGGGTACGGGTGCAACGCCTTCCTCGGCGGCATCAGC
This sequence comes from Chitinophaga sp., assembly GCA_051958695.1. Lineage (GTDB taxonomy): Bacteria > Bacteroidota > Bacteroidia > Chitinophagales > Chitinophagaceae > Chitinophaga. Next base: position 6,125 of record JBQCFV010000325.1, read on the forward strand.
TCCAACTACGGCAAAAATTTCTGGAGCAGCGAAAAGCCGGTAGCAGTCATAGAAGCAGACGAATACGACCGCTCCTTCCTCAAGCTGAGCCCGGACATTGCCGTGCTCACCGCCATGGACCCGGACCACCTGGACATCTACGGCACCGCGCAGGAAGTGGAAGAAGCGTTTATTCAATATACGCGTAACATCAAGCCCAACGGCACTTTGCTGGCAAGGCACGGTATGCATCGCGGAGCGGAGCTTGAAGGCGATAACAAACTTTCGTACAGCCTGCAGAACGATGCGGCGGACATTTACGCCGCCAACATCCGCATGGAGAACGGCGGTTACGAATTCGATGTCGTACAGCAGGACTGGATGATCGACAACGTGAAAATGCACATCGGCGGCATGCACAACGTGGAAAACGCGGTAGCCGCCATCGGCGTGGCGCACCTGCTTGGAATCACAAACTAAAAGATCTGGTAGGCCTTTGCCGACTTCAAAGGTATCCGCCGCCGGTTCGACTACCTCGTGAAAAACGACCGCGTTATATATATAGACGATTACGCGCATCACCCCGAGGAGCTGCGGGCCCTTATCACCAGCGCCAAAACGCTGTTCGCGGGCAGGAAGTGCACCGTCATTTTCCAGCCGCACCTTTTTAGCCGTACCCGCGATTTCGCGGAAGGCTTTGGTGAAGCGCTTTCGCTGGCGGACGAAGTGATACTGCTGCCCATCTATCCCGCGAGGGAGCTGCCGGTCGAAGGCGTTACCAGTGAAATGATCGCGGCGAAAATAGAAGGGCCGGAAGTATTCATCATGGAAAGGGACGCAGTGCCTGACTGGGTACGCGAACAACCTATAGAACTATTGATCACGGCCGGCGCGGGAGACATCGACCTGCTGCGCGAACCGCTGACAGAAATATTAAACTGACAACCGTTTTTTAGAACATGCAACCGAAAACAAAAACAGCTTTCAAACGCATCGGCGTTACGCTTCTCTGGAGCGTTGCGCTCACGGGCTTTGGCGTGCTGTTGGCGGCCGCGGTGCGTGACAAGGAAAACGAAAAATGCAAAGGCATCCACGTCACCCTCAGGGGCGACGACAAAAACGCCTTTATCGACGAGAACGACATCAAACAGCTGATCGTAGCCGACGAAAGCGAGAACCCGGTGGGCATTCCCATCCGGCGGATCAACCTGGCGCAACTCGAGCGTTCGGTGGAAAAAGATCCCTGGGTGCGTTCCGCGGAACTCTACCTGGACAACCAGGACGTTCTCAACGTGAACGTCGTGCAGCGCGAACCCGTGGCGAGAGTGTTCACCTTTTCCGGCAACAGCTTTTACCTGGACGAGCAGGGCGAACGCATCCCGGTATCCGACCGGTTCTCCGCAAGGGTGCCCGTGTTTACCGGCTTCCCGACGGACGCCATGAAGCTCCGGAAAGAAGACAGCCTGCTGTACACCCAGATCGGCGCCATGGCCCAATACATCCTGGCGGACACTTTCTGG
>JBQCFV010000326.1:0-4251 GCA_051958695.1 Chitinophaga sp.
CGCAGGATTACCAGCCCGCGCTGGATATCGACAATTTTAACTACGGCCCTTCGAACGTGAACGTAGCCAACTTCTGGACGGGTTATTACCAGGCCATTGCCCGCGCCAACCAGGCGCTGGACAAGCTGCCGCTGAGCCCGATAGACGAAGCGGACAAAAACAGGCTGATCGGCGAAGTACGTTTCCTGCGCGCGTATTTTTATTTCAACCTCGTGCGCACTTTTGGCGGCGTGCCGAAAATCGACAGGGTGCCTACGCCGGAAGAAGCCAATTCAGACGCTTTCCAGACGCGCGCTTCCGCGGAAGATATTTACGCGCTGATCATTTCCGACCTGCAGTTCGCGGTGGACAACCTGCCGCTGAAAGGCGCCACGCCAGTGGGCCGCATCACCAAAGGCGCGGCGCAGATGATGCTCGGTAAAGTATACCTGTATCAGAAAGACTGGCAGAAATCGTTCGATCTGAGCCAGGCCGTGATCGCTTCCGGCCTGTACGACACGCTTTCCAACTACGCCGATATCTGGCGCGCAAAAGGCGCCAATTCCATCGAATCCATCTTTGAAGTGCAAACCGGTGTGAACGCCGCCTGCAACGCGGCGATAGAGCTGTATGCCAACAGCCAGGGCATCCGCGCGCGCAAAGGCTGGTCGGACTTCGGGTTTGGTTTCAACAATCCCACGGCCGACCTGGTAGCCGCTTACGAGCCCGGCGACAAACGCAAGGACGCGACCATCATCACCATCCAGCCGAACGGCACCGTGTTGTGGGACGGTTTTCGTGTGCCCAGCCGCGATTCCGTGGAAAACGACCGTTACAATTACAAAGCCTATCATAGCCGCACGCAGGAGCCGTATTGCGGAAGCGCCGACCGTACGCCGAAAAACCTGCGCGTGCTGCGTTACGGCGAGCTGCTGCTGCAATACGCCGAAGCCGCGAACGAATTGGGCAACACCGGCGAAGCGCTGGCGAAGCTGAACATCGTGCGGAAACGCGCCGGGCTGCCGGACGCTACGTCCGGCGGGCAGGCAGACCTGCGGCAGAAGATATGGAAGGAGAGAAGGGTGGAGCTGGCCATGGAGCACGACCGCTTCTGGGACCTGGTGCGCACCGGCCGCGCAGGTACGGTAATGCGCGCGCACGGGAAAAATTTCGAGGACGACAAAAACGAACTGTTCCCCATCCCGCAGGACCAGATATTACTCAGCAACAACCGCCTCACCCAGAACCCGGGCTACAACTGAGTTTGACATGAAAACCCTATTTTGGATCAAGAACCCGATAGTATGATACGACGCCTGATCTGCCTTGTTTGCTGCACCATCTGTTTATTGCCCGCAACGGCGCAAAAGAAAAAAGTTCCCCGGCCGCAGCTGGGAGACTCCGCTTTGCTGACGCTCGTGCAGCAGCGCACCTTTGATTATTTCTGGAAATTCGCGCACCCGGTTTCGGGGCTTGCGCCCGAGCGCACGACTACGCCGGAAGTGGTGACGATCGGCGGTTCGGGGTTTGGGGTGATGGCGATACTCGTGGGCATCGAACGTAAATTTATTACGCGTGAGCAGGGGTTGGAACGTTTGCTGAAAATTGTAAACTTCCTCTACAAAGCCGATCACTATCACGGCATCTGGCCGCACTGGATGAACGGGGCCACGGGCAAAACGATTCCTTTCAGCAGGAAAGACGATGGCGGCGACCTCGTGGAATCCGCTTTTATGTGGCAGGGACTGTTGTGCGTGCGGCAATATTTCACCGGTGATACGCCGAAGGAAACGGAGCTGCGCAACAAGATCGGCTGGATGTGGAACGAAACGGAATGGAACTGGTACACGCAGGGCGGGCAGGACGTGCTGTACTGGCACTGGAGCCCTAACAACGGCTGGGCCATGAACCACCAGGTACGCGGCTGGAACGAATGCCTGATCGCGTACGTGCTGGCCGCATCGTCACCTAATTATTCCATCTCGGCGAAAGCGTATCATAACGGCTGGGCCGTGAGCAACAATTTTGTGAACGGCCGCGAATATTACGGCATTACTTTGCCGCTCGGTTTTCCTTACGGCGGCCCGCTCTTTTTTGCGCATGATTCTTTTCTCGGCCTCGATCCGCGGGGTTTGAAGGACCGGTACGCCGATTACTGGGAACAAAATAAAAATCACACGCTCATCAACCGGCAATACTGCATTGAGAACCCGAAAAAATTCAAAGGCTACGGCCCGGACTGCTGGGGGCTTACCGCCAGCGACAACCACGAATTTTACAACGCGCATTCCCCCACCAACGATCTCGGCGTGATCACGCCCACGGCGGCCTTGTCGTCATTTCCCTACACGCCGGAATACTCCATGCAGGCGCTGAAATATTTTTATAACAAAGTGGGAGACCGGCTTTGGGGCGAATACGGATTTTACGACGCTTTCAACGAAACCGTCAATTGGTTTGACTATCAGTACCTCGCCATCGACCAGGGGCCGATCGCCGTGATGATCGAAAACTACCGGAGCGGGCTGCTATGGCGGCTTTTCATGAGCTGCCCTGAAATAAAAAGCGGTTTGAAAAAACTCGGGTTCACCAGTCCCGCTATCTGACCTTTTTCAACAATGTGAAATCAATACTAACAAAAGTGAAAAAATGTTTCGTAATCTGCAACCGATTGCATAATTTCGGTATTATATTCAGGCATATTTCGACAGATAGCCAGCCGGATCAATGCAAACGTTTGCTTGATTTTTGTAAATTCAGGATTGAAGGATTTAATTATATATGCCGCAGAAGACGGCACCGCGTTATGAAGATGAGTTACCACGCTTTTCATTACAGATCATGCCTGGCCGCATCACGGGATTACGGCGCTTTATTGCCGTATTCCCGTGAAAGGCGGCCCTTGTGAGGCAGGAGCGGGTTCACGCTACATTTATTGTTTAAACTACGGACAGGATGAAAGGATTGATCGCAGGGATCATATTAATATTTACAGCACAATTTCACGCGCAGGCGCAGCAGGGCGATCCCCTGCTGAAGTTGTGGTACCGCCAGCCCGCAGCCAACTGGAACGAGGCATTGCCGGTAGGCAACGGCCGCATCGGCGCGATGGTGTTCGGTACGGTGGAAGAAGAAAAATTGCAGCTGAATGAAGCGTTCCTCTGGAGCGGCGGTCCTTCCGACGGTAACAATCCCGGCGCGCGCGCCATGCTGCCTTTTGTGAGGGAAGCATTGTGGAAAGGGGAATATATGAAGGCGGACTCGCTGAGCAGGCAAATGCTCGGCCCTTATAGCGCGCGTTACCTGACGCTGGGCAACCTGCTGATAAAAAATACGGCACAATCCAACGACGTAAAAAATTACGAACGTTCGCTCGATCTTAATAAAGCGCTTGCTACCGTGAAATATACCGCGGCCGGCGTGGAATACACGAGGGAAACGTTCGTGAGCTATCCCGCGCAGCTGCTGGTGATCCGCTGGAAAAGCAGCAAACGCGGCGCGCTGAATTTCCGCGCGGAATTTGACAACCCGATGCCGGTAAAGGTATCGGGGAAAGACGATGCGCATCTGGTGCTCGCCGGCCAGTGCCCGGCCTATGTGCCGCATCGCGCCTACGAAAAAAGATCGATCGGATACGATCCGCAGAACGGTATCAAATATGAAGTGCATTTGCAGGCCCGTCTGAAAGACGGCGCCAGCGATACGGACGATAAAGGACTTACCGTAAAAGGCGCCACGGAAGCAGTGCTCCTGCTGTCCATCGGCACCAGCTACAATGGCCCGTTCAACAACCCGGTGACCGCAGGGAAGGACCAGCACGCCGAAGCCCTGAAGCCTTTGCACAAAGCGGCTTCCACGGCATACGGAGAACTGCTGTCCCAACACCTGCACGACTATACGAATTTGTTCGACCGCGTGCAGCTCGACCTCGGGAAAGACGCCTCCGTCGAAAACCCGACGGACGAAAGACTAAAAGCATATACCCTCGCAGGCGGTCACCGCGACCCGCAGCTCACCACGCTGCTGTACCAGTACGGCCGCTACCTCATGATCGCCGGCTCGCGAAAAGGCGGCCCGGCCATGAACCTGCAGGGGCTTTGGAACGACAAGATGCAGCCGCCATGGGGCTCTAACTATACCGTGAACATCAACACGGAAATGAATTACTGGCCCGCCGAAACCGCCAATCTCAGCGAATGCGCAGAACCATTGTTCGACTTTATCGCGCTGCTGGCGGAGAACGGTAAAAAGACCGCGCAGGTGAATTACGGC
>JBQCFV010000327.1:0-3144 GCA_051958695.1 Chitinophaga sp.
AGTCCACACCGGCGGGCACGCTGGTGGTGGGATATTTGGGGACGGGCTTCATCCAGCCCATGTATGTCCAAACCTTCACCAGTCTTACGTTGCCGAGCTTGCCGGAATGCACGAATGCGATGGCGTCGTTAAAATGCTGCATGCTGCGTTGCCACTGGCCCACCTGCACCACGCGGTTATGCCGCTGCTGGGCGGCCATCATGGCGCGGCATTCGGCGATGGAGTTGCCGATGGGCTTTTCCACGTACACGTCTTTGCCGGCGGAGCAGGCGTCCGTCATTTGCAGGCAATGCCAGTGGTCGGGCGTGCCGATCACCACGGCGTCGATGTCTTTATTGTCGAGCAGTTTCCGGTAGTCGGAATACAGCTGCACTTTGATGTTCTTTTTGGCGAGCTCGGCGGCGCGTTTGTTCAGCACGTTGGAATCTACGTCGCAAAGGGCTACGCAATTGGTTTCGGGGTGATGGAGGAGGCCGTTGAGATCGCTGAAGCCCATGCCGTTCACGCCGATCACGGCGATATTCACGCGGTCGCTGGGGGCCATGGCGCGCAGGGCGGAGGGGAACAGGGCGGAACCGGCCAGGAAGGCCGAGGTATTCTGAAGAAAGTTCCTTCTATGCATAGTTTTTTCATCTTTTTTGACGTGGAGCAAATAAGTGTTACTATGACAAGATAAAAAATTCCTTTTAGAGTTTTGGGTGTGCAGGATAAAAAAAAGGAGCGGCCCCCCGCTCCTCCATAATTATTTTTTACAGCTCCTCTTCCTCCGGATCAGGATTCGTGCTAAAATTCATCATCGTTCCCAACAGATCCGAAAACCGCGTCTCCTTCTCCATCGTCTTCTTACTCAGCAGGCTATACGCCGAAAGCCCATGCAGCACCATCTCCCTCATCAAGAGCGATTCCTGTTTGTTGGCGCGGGGGAACAGCTTTTTTACCAGCTCGGCCAAACCGGTCACGCTGGTAAGCGCCGTCTCGTATTGTTTGTCCGTCGTGTCCTGCATCAGCTGAAGGGAATTGCCCTGGTCGAACCATTGGATCACCGGGCGGTAAGGGTTGGTGTCCGCGGCGCCGGCTTTTCTTTTCTTAAAAGTGTCCGGGTTCGGGAAATATTGTGCGAACAGCGTGCGCAGGCTTTTTTCAAGCAGGTTCAGCGCCACTTGCAGCGGCCCTTCCTGCTCACCTTCGTACACCAGTTCTATTTTACCGGTGATGCCGGGAATAATGCCCTGCAGATCGTTGATGCGCACGAAGGTGCTCTTTTCCTTGTTGAGTATCGCCCTGCGTTCCGCCGCGCTTACCGCGTTCTCGAATGCGGCGATAGTCAGCCGCGCGGACACGCCGCTTTTTTTGTCCACGTACTCGCTGGCCCTCGCTTCAAAGGCCACCTGCTCGATGATCCTTTTTACGATGTCGGGCATTTTTACGATCTCCTGCTCGGCATGGATGGAGGCTTCCTGTTCGGTGATCAGCAGCGAGTTCTCCAGCGTTTTGGGGTAATGGGTGATGATCTGGCTTTCGATGCGGTCTTTCAGCGGCGTTACGATGGCGCCGCGGTTGGTGTAGTCTTCCGGGTTGGCGGTAAATACGAACAGGATGTCAAGCGGCATCCTTATCTTAAAACCGCGTATCTGGATGTCGCCTTCCTGCAGAATGTTGAACAGCCCCACCTGGATGCGCGCCTGCAGGTCGGGTAGCTCGTTGATCACGAAAATGCCGCGGTTGCTGCGCGGGATAATGCCGAAGTGGATCACCCGTTCGTCCGCATAGCTGAGCTTTTCATTGGCGGCCTTGATCGGGTCTACGTCGCCGATGAGGTCGGCCACGGAAACGTCGGGCGTGGCGAGCTTTTCGCCATACCGCGCTTCGCGGCCCAGCCATTCGATGGGCGTTTCGTCTCCCAATTGCGCTACCAGGTCGCGCGCATAACGGCTGAGCGGGGCGAAGGGGTTGTCGTTCACTTCGGAGCCCGCCACAATGGGGATAAATTCGTCGAGCAGCTCGGTCATCTGCCGCGCCATGCGCGTTTTGGCCTGGCCGCGGAGGCCGAGGAAGAGGATATTGTGACGGGAAAGCAGCGCCCTTTCCGTATCGGGTATCACGGTGTCGTCGTAACCGATAATGCCGGGGAAAGTGGCTTCTTTCCGTTTGAGTTTCGCGATGAGGTTCTGCCGGATTTCTTCTTTGACAGACCTGTATACATAACCGCTTTTTTTGAGTTCGCCGAGCGTCCTGATCTTTTCCATTTACTTATAACTTTTTCCTTTTTCCGCTTTCAAAATCATAGAACAGGAACTGTCCCAGATTATCCGTGCCTGAAAAAAATGCTTTTCCGTTATTGGTTTCCGTGAATTCGTTGACGAATTGCTGCAGCCACGGATCTGTAGCAACCATAAAGGTGGTGATGGGTATTTTGAGCTTTTTGCACTGCGCGGCCAGGTTGAGCGTACGGTTGAGTATCTTCCTGTCCAGCCCGAAACTGTTCTTGTAGTACTGTTTGCCCTGTTTCAGACAGGTGGGCTTGCCGTCGGTGATCATAAAGATCTGCTTGTTGGGGTTGCGCCGCCGCCACAGGATGTCCATCGCCAGCTCAAGACCGGCCACGGTATTAGTATGGAAGGGGCCGACCTGCAGGTAGGGCAGGTCCTTGATCTCGATCTGCCAGGCATCGTTGCCAAACACGATGATGTCCAGGGTGTCTTTCGGATACCGCGTGGTGATCAGCTCGCTCAGCGCCATGGCTACTTTTTTGGCGGGGGTGATGCGGTCTTCCCCGTACAGGATCATGGAATGCGAGATGTCGATCATCAGGGCGGTGGACGTTTGCGTTTTGAAATCCGTTTCCCGGATCTCCAGGTCGTCCTGCTGCATGCTGAATGCCTCGATGCCGTGGTTGATCTGCGCGTTGCGGATGGAAGCGGTCATGTCGATCTGCTCCAGCGCGTCGCCAAAGGCATAGGGCCTTGTTTCGGCGTTGAGCTCATCGCCCTGGCCGGATTTGCGGATATTGTGATCACCCACGCCGGACTTTTTCAGTTTCCCGAAAATCTCTTCCAGCGCGCGTTTGCGGATGGTTTGCTCCGTTTTTGAAGTCATGGAGAAGGCGCCCTGCTCCTCGTTCTCACGAATGTACCCCTTGTCTTT
>JBQCFV010000328.1:0-7686 GCA_051958695.1 Chitinophaga sp.
TCATCAATTTGAAACAATCACCATCGTTTACAGCAGCACGATAATGATCCCTCTTTTCACAATTCAAATATACAAACTAAATTGATAAATACTAAAATTATTAGCAAAAAATACTAAAAAAAATGGCTGACAGGTCATTTCCCGTCAGCCGTTCCTGCGAATGCCCGCAGTATTACAGACTTTTGATGATCGCCGTGAAGTCGGCCGCAGACAAGGATGCGCCGCCGATCAGCCCGCCGTCCACGTCCGCGCAGGCGAACAGCTCGCCCGCGTTGGAAGGTTTCGCGCTGCCGCCGTACAGGATGGTGATGCCCAGCGCTGCCTCGCGGCCGAACTTGTCGGCAATGCGCGCGCGGATGAACGCATGCATGTCCTGCGCCTGTTGTGCACTGGCGGTCAAACCCGTGCCTATGGCCCAGATCGGCTCATATGCGATCACGATATTTTTTAACGCCTCGGCATCCAGGTGGTAGAGGCTTTCCTCCAGCTGCCGGGCCACGTAATCATTTTGCGTTTCGGCTTTTCTTACTTCCAGCGGCTCGCCGCAGCAGAAAATGGGCTTGATGCCGTTCGCCAGCGCCTGGTCTATCTTTTGGGCCAGCTGCGCATTGGTCTCGGAAAAATACTCCCTGCGTTCGGAGTGGCCCAGTATCACATAGTCCACACCCACGGAAGCGAGCATTTCAGCGGATACATCACCGGTATAAGCGCCGGATTTTTCACTGGCGCAGTTCTGCGCGGCCAGGTAAATGCCGGGATAATTGCGGATAAGCTGTTTTACCTTCGTCAGGTAAGGGAAGGGGGGCGCTACCACCACTTCCTGGCCTTCCGCCAGCTTTACGCCGGCGGAAACGATGTCGTTCACCAGCTGTTCGCCCTGCGCCAGCGTGAGGTTCATTTTCCAGTTGCCTGCTACGATCTTTTTTCTCATAGACGTTACGTTACTTTTGATAAGAGGCGCGAAAAATACGCATTTATCCCTTAAAAATCCGTGTAAGTATTTGCCTGTCCTCTTCGCCCAGCTCAGCGCCTTTCAGCCGCATCCAGGAATCGGCGTCGCGCAGGGCTTCGGCAAGACGGTAACGGTCGGTAATGCCCGCGCCGCCCCAGCTGAAAGAAGGCAGGAATTTGGGCGGGAAATTGCCGCCGAACACGTTGCAGCTGACGCCTACCACGGTGCCGGTGTTGAACATCGTGTTGATGCCGCTTCGGCTGAAATCGCCCATCATTACGCCGCATTTGTTGCCGGCAGGCCAGCTTTCCTGCTTGGCTTCCATCCATACGCGCACTTCGCCGGCGTTGTTCTTCATGTTGGAACAGCTGGTATGGGCGCCCAGGTTGCACCATTCGCCGATCACGGCGTCGCCGAGGTAGCCGTCATGCGCTTTGTTGGAATGATCGAAAAATACGGTGTTCTTGATCTCGCCCCCGGCCACGCAACGCGCGCCCAGCGAGGTGGCGCCGTAAATGCGCGTACCCATTTTGAGCACGGCATATTCGCCCATGCCAAAGGGCCCGCGGATAAGACAGCCTTCCATCACCAGCGCGTTTTTGCCGATGTAAATAGGCCCGGTGGAAGCGTTGAGCACGCTATGCTCCACCTGCGCGCCCGGCTCGATGAACACCTGCTTCGGATTCTCCACGCGGTTGGTCTTGCTCAGCGGCGCACTTTTGCGGCCTTTGGTGAGCAGCTCGAAATCCGCGCGCAGCGCAGCGTCGTTATATTGCGCCAGGTGCCAGGGCTGGTCTATCCTGATAATGTCTTCCTCAAAATCGATGCGGCCTGCGGTAGGCACAAAAAAATCGTCGCCGCTCACGGCTTTTGCCAGCAGCCGGCCGTTCCTGTAAAGCTCTTCGCCGGGCTGCAGCTTGCCGATCGCTTCCACAACGGGGGCGGAGGGCAGCAGGTGGCCGTTGAGCAGGATGGTAAGGCTGTTTTTGGGCGCTTTTATGAGCGGGTATTTATCCTGGAGGTAGTCTATGGTGAAATAGCTGATGGGGCTTACGCCGAGCCATCTTTCCCATTTTTCGCGGATGCTGAGCAGACCGATGCGGCAGGCCGCTACCGGCCGCGTGTGGGTAAAGGGGTATAGTTGGTCGCGTTCAGGCGTGTCAAACAGGATGTAGTGCGGGCTCATGTGGGGCAAAATAAAAAAATCCCGCCGATATTGACCGGCAGGATTTGTTAAAAATATTCCCGGACGCTTATTTAGCGTCTTTCTTGTAACGTTTGTTGAATTTGTCGATACGGCCCGCGGTGTCAACCAGTACGTTCTTACCAGTGTAGAAAGGGTGAGAGGTATTGGAGATCTCAAGCTTGATCAACGGATACTCGTTACCATCTTCCCATTTCACGGTTTCGCGGGTAGGAGTGGTGGAACGGCTCAGAAAGCTATGCCCGTTGGACATATCTTTAAACACTACGAATCTATAATTTTCCGGATGGATTCCCTGTTTCATATCAAAAAGTTAAATACAGAGCGCAAAGGTAACAGATTATTTTAAATAAGCCAAGAAATTTTTAGCTTTTCATATTCACAAATTGCAGCGGAATACCCAGGTTGCCACCCTTGCTCAGCTGTATAACGTCCTGGAGATCATCTATTTTTTTGCCCGTAACCCGTACAATGTCGTCCATGATCGCGGCCTGCACCTTCAAACCGGAATCCTTGATCATCTTCACAATCTTTTTGGCGTCTTCCTGCTTGATGCCGTTGCGCACGGCAATTTCTTTCTTCACCACCTTGCCGCTCTGGTAATGCTCCTTGGACAGGTCATAAATGGTGGCGTCGAGCCCCTGGCGCATGCTGCGGCTGATCAGCACTTCGATCACCTGGTCGAGCTTCATTTCGGATTCCACTTCCAGCTTTACCTGCAGCTCCTTTTTATCCAGCTCTATGTGTACATGCGAACCTTTGAAATCGTACCGGGTGGTGATCTCTTTTTTGACGGTGTTAACGGCGTTGTCGAGGGTTTGCAGGTCTACTTTGCTCACGATGTCGAAAGACGGCATAATTGGGCTTTTAAAGGGTGAATAACGAGGGGCAAATATAAGAAAAAACCGCTACCGGAAGGGCAGCGGCCTTAAATAGAATGGCGGAGTAAATGGTTACATGGATGGAAAAGAGCCTTCCAGCTTACTGTTTGTCTTTGGACTGGATGTTCAGGCTGTTTTTGTTCCCACGTATAGTAACGTTATCGTTCTTCAGAAATTGTTCGTATTTCCTTAATATGTCGTCCGGCTGTTTTTTGCCGTTGATAAAAAGTGCGCCTTCCTTTTTCTCGATGTTGTAACCTGCATCGCGGTCTATCAGTTTGTCAGCCTCCATATCGTCGAGCAGCCGGCGGTATTTTTTGTGATCGGCTTCGGCCTTTGCGCGGCGCTCTTCCGCCTGCTTCATCGCTTTTTCACGAAACGCCGCCGCATCTGCCATACGCTCTTCCCGCAGCTGCTGCACGCGCTCTTCGTTTACCTGCAAGGCGCGGGCGTGGGCAGCGTGCTCTTCCTGGAGCCTTTTCATCCTTTCCACGTTCCGCTGCTGCCGTGCGCTCGCCAGGGCTACGTTCCTGGCCTGGATCTCTTTTATCCGGGCCATGTTCTCTTCCTGCAGCTGGCGGGTACGGGCAACATTTTCTTCCTGCAGGGCGCGGGTGCGGGCTACGTTCTTTTCCTGCACTTCGCGGATGTGGGCAAGGTTCCTGGCATGCGCTTCACGCGTGCGCGCCCTTACTTCTTCCATCTGGCGCCGGATGCTCGTATCGCGGGACTCGTTGAAATCGAAGTTGAAATTGGGGTTGTAGTTGAATTGAAAGCTGCTGTCGAATTTTATGTCTTTCATCGCTTTCCGCACGTCGTTCTCGATCTTTTTCCAGTCGATCTTGTCGAGGGAGGCTTTGATGTCTTTGTTGATCTTTTCCCAGTCCTGGCCTTCCATTTTATCCTGTATCTGCTGGCTGATCTTGTCCCACTGGATGTCTTTCATCTGCTGGGCGATGCCGGCGTTCATCTTGTCCCAGTCGATGTTTTTCATGCTTTCGGAGATCTGTTTGTTGATCTTGTCCCAGTCCACGTTTTTCATGCCGGCCTGTATCTGCGCGTTCATTTTGCTCCAGTCGATCTTGTCGATGGCGGCCTGGGCGTTTGTCATCGCCTGGTCGATCTCGCTCCGGTTATATTGGAAGCGGTCGTGCGCCTGCTGCATTTTGTAGAACTTTTCCTCCATGCGCTTGCGGTCTGCCGCAGGCATTTCGTCGATGCTGTTGTATTCTTTTTTATTGCCTTTATCGTCGATGATGATGATCTTTTGACCGGCCGGCAGGGTGTCTGAATAATAAAAGCCGTTGTAGCTTACCCAGTTCGGCGGACCGGGAGGTACGGGCGGCATTGGCGGAAGCGGCGCAGCAACGGGAGACAGCGCTGCCGGTGCGATAGGCGGCGCGGGAGGAAGCGGAGCTGCAGCGGGAGACAATGCTGCCGGAGCCAAAGGCGGTGCAGGCGGTAAAGGTTGAGAAGCGGCGAAAGGAGCGGGTGCAGGCGGCGGGGCGGGTGCGGTTGCCACGGAAGGCGCAGGCGGTACGGGCGGTTCTGCGGGAGCTGCCACCGGCGGCATGGGCGCCACGGGCGCTTTCGGAGGAATCGTGTCCGTTACTGCGGTGCGCGTTTTTTCTTTTTTCCCGTTCTCCCCGCCCGGGTTCAGCCAGGCGATAGACACAAAGCCGGTTACAATGATGAGCAATGCAAGGAACCGCTGGCTATAATTGAGATGTTTCGTTTTCATTTCCATGATGCGTTTAATGCGATGAAGTAAGAAATGTTTGTCATGCGCAGCCGCCATGGCCATCGGGTTAGCGGTGATCCGGTACTCCTCAAGCGCCACAAGGGCTTTGGCATAATGCATGGGCTGCACGGTGCCTGCGATCACCAGGTCGTCGCAGCAATGTTCCCTTTCCTGGCGGATGTTCCGGGATATCCACCATACGAACGGATTAAAGAACAGGATGGTCTCAACAATGGACTGGAAGATATTCAACAGGTAGTCATTACGTTTGATGTGCGCCAGCTCGTGCAGCAGGATGGCTTCCAGCTGTTCGGGACTCAGGTTGTTCACCATGGCGGCGGGCAGCAGTATCACCGGTTTCAGGAAACCGATCATCACCGGCACTTGCAGGTGCCCGGAAATAAACAGCTGCACTTTTTTCGAGATGCCAAGCCGGTTGCCCAGCGATCTTAAATGCTGTTCCCAGGCGGCGCCCATGGGCGTAATGCCCAGTCGGCGCACGTGGCGCAGCTGCGAAAGGTCTACGCAGAGCTTGATGGTCATGACCGTTACCCCGATCACATAAATGCCGACCAGCATGGGGAAATAACTTTCCATCCCCGGGAACATCGTTTGCAGCCCGCTTGCCTCCGCAGGCGGGGCCTGGCGCGCGGCTTGCGCCATTACATCAGGACTGAGATGCAGCGTTACCATCCGCCGTACTTCCTGGGCTTCGCGCAGGAGGCTCAGCTGGCGGCACAACGTGGCCACGAACCAGCCGGCGATGCCCGCCAGGCTCAGGTACGACAGGTGGTACTTGATGGCGGCGCTGGCCTGCGGCCAGAGCCGCAGCACGATACGAAGGCACGCGAACACGCAGAAGGCCTGCCAGAAAGAGTGCAGCAGCGTCCAGCCGAACGCGCGGATAAGGTCCTGGGTAAAAGGAAGCAACGAAGTCATGGCAAAATGTTTATTTCTGCTTTTTTTCCATTTCGTTCAGGTATTGCCGGATCATGTCCAGCTCTTCGGGAGACGACCGGTGGTGGCCCAATGCCTGCATCACCAGCTGCGACGCGGAGCCTTTAAAAACGGTGTCGATCATTTTGTTGAGGAGCTGTCTCTGCGTCAGCTCACGGTCCACCGCCGCTTCATAAATATGCGTTTTGGCGCTGGCGTCGCGCGTTAGCAGCCCTTTTTCATGCATGATCTGCATCAGCTTGAGGGTAGTGGTGTAACCCGCTTCCTTCTGCTGCTCCAGTATCTCATGTATCTCCCTTACCGTGCTGGCGCCCCTGTCCCAAAGGATAGCCAGTATTTCCAGTTCACTTTCCGTAGGCTTAATGGGCTTGTTCATGATATTATTCGATTCAGTTATAATGACCTGTTTGTACGAATGTCTTCGTAAACGAATGTACGACACTTTTCGTAAATACAAAACCCCTGTTACTTTTTTTGGATAAATGGTATGGAGGAAGGAGGAGCGGAGATGTGGCCCCTGCCGGCGTAGCAGGCCAGCAGCACCGGAAGCGGGTATCGGGGTATCTTTTTAGATGAACGCGGAGGTGTCTTAAAAAAACTGCCCCGCCTTGCATCCGGCGGGGCAGTACATCTGTATGGTTTCCGTGTTCGCCGTTAAAACCGGCCTGCTTTTATCGTAAAATGCGCCGCGGGGCCGCTCAGCTTTTCATCCGTGATACCGGTGGGTTTGGAGCCGCTCACGAAACGGTATGAGCCGCCAATGGCGAGACGCAGGTAAGAAGTGATGTTCATTTCAAGGTTCACCTGCGGCTCGCCCACGAAAAAACCGCTGAAGTCGAAGTTCTCCGTTTCGTCGAGCCCTTTGTAACGTTCGTTCTTCATCACGCCGCCGCCGCCGATCAGCGCGCCCACGGCCACATGGAACAGCTTGTTGGAATTGATGGTGTACTCGGGCACAAAACCGGTGTACCACATGTTCCAATAAAGCGTAGGGTCGCCCGCGTTAGTACGCGGCGCTTCGATGTTGTTCACCAGCGCGTAGGCGCCCGCTCCCAGCATCAGCCTGCTGTTCAGCATCACGCCGGCATAACCGCCGAGCAACACGCCCAGCTGATCGTCAAAGGTGGTGAATTTGATAGTGGGCGCGCCGAAACCGCCCACGCGGATCTTTGTGTTGCCGTTGCCTGCCAGGCTCTCGATCTGCGCGTCCTGCGCAAAACCGGTATAGGAGAGCAGCATGGCGGCCGTAATGAAAAATAAACGTTTCATTTTCATGCGTTGGGATTTAAAAATTATTTCACCATCACGCGTTCCTTGAACTGTACGGCGGAGGCGCCGAACCAGCCGAGAACCCTCGCGTTGCTGGCGGTATTGACGTTGGTAAGATTGCTGGGCACGTTCTCAAGTATCTTCGCGAACAGCCCGCCGTTGTTCAGCTGCTCTTCCACCATTTCGAGAAAGGCGTGGCTGCGTTTGGTAACGGAGGCGAGGCGTACGATCACTTTTTCGTTTTCGAGATAAGGTTTGTCAAAGCGCGTGATGGCCTCGCTGAGCGGGTAAATAAATACGGAGCCGTCCGCCGCGTTTTCCTCGAAGGAACCGTCTATCGCGAATGCGTCCGCCTCCCGGTGCTCGGTGCTGTTGCGGTAGCTGCGTATCCAGTACCAGTCGGTGGCGCCCGCAATGTCCCTGCCATACCAGCGCGCATAAAATCCTTCTTCGCCGCTGGCCGCTTCTTCCTTGGTCTTGTATTCATAGCTGATGGAATCGATCACCGGCACGCGTTTCAGCGTGTCAATGGCTTCAAAGGCGGATTCCTGGAGCTCCACGCGCAGCTTGTACACATGGTTGATGACGCCGATGCTCACGCCCGCACCGGAAGTAAAGCCGTACCTGCCATCGGAGAAGGTAAAGGGGTATACCTGTCCGCTGGTGAGGTCGGTGAGCGTCA
>JBQCFV010000329.1:0-5185 GCA_051958695.1 Chitinophaga sp.
ATCCTGAACCGCATCGGGTTTAAGAAAGGCATTATCTACGGCCTGCTGATATCCACCGTGGGCGCGCTGCTCACCATCGGCGCGGTGAACCTCGGGGAAGGCATGGAAGACAAGACCGCCGCCTTTTACCTGATCCTCGGCGCCTATTTTATTATAGCCCTCGGCTTCTCCCTGCAGCAAACCGCCGCGAACCCCTTCGCCATCCTGCTCGGGGACCCCGCCAAAGGTTCGCACCGCCTCAATCTCGCCGGCGGCGTCAACTCCTTCGGCACCACCATCGGCCCCATCATCGTGAGCATCCTGCTGTTCGGCAGCGCCAGCGCAGCGGTGGACGCAGGGGCTACCGACATCAGCAAGATCAACACCCTGTATATTATTCTTATCGTGCTGTTCCTGGTAGCGGCCGGTATTTTCGCCATCACCAAAATGCCCAAAGGCACGGAAGACGATCACTTCGAGGCTTCTTCCAAAGCTACCCGCACCCTGCTGGGCATCACCGCCCTGTTCGTGCTGATCATCATCGGCATATTGATCGAAAACCCGCTGCCTTTCTTTATCGTGGGCATCGTGGGCATCCTGCTGATATTGTTCTACGCGCAATTTTCTTCCCGCGGCAACGGCGAAGGCTGGGGCGCGATGAAATACCCGCAGCTGATCATGGGCATGATCGCCATATTCGTATATGTCGGTGTTGAAGTAAGCACTTCCTCCAACCTCGGCGAGCTGCTCAGAACGCCCGGCTTCCTCACGCCAAACGGGCTGGACGAATCGGAGCTGAACCCTTACATCTCCCTGTTCTGGGGCGGTTTAATGGTAGGCCGCTGGACGGGCGCCATCAGCGTATTCAATGTTTCAAAAACCGGCAGACAGATACTTTCCGTGATCGTTCCTTTCATCGCCTATGGCGTTATCCTTGGGGCCAATTACCTGAAAGGCAACGACATCGCGGAACTGTATCCTTTCGCCATCTGCATCGTGATACAGATCCTCGGCTTCTTCTACGGCCAAGACAAACCCGTTAAGACCCTGCTCACATTCGGCATCATGGGCGTTGCCGCCATGCTGATCGGCCTGTCCACCACCGGCCCGATCGCAGTGTTCGCTTTCATCAGCGGCGGCCTGTTCTGCTCCGTAATGTGGCCCTGCATTTTCTCACTGTCTATCGCAGGCGTCGGCAAATACACCGGCCAGGCGGCTTCCTTCCTGATCATGATGATCCTTGGCGGTGCGCTCGTTCCGCCGTTACAGGGCGGCTTTGCAGACATCAAAACGATCGGCATTCATATGTCCTACGTGGTACCGGTGATCTGCTTCGCTTATCTCGCATTTTTCGCATTCCGTGTTAAAACAATTTTAAAATCCCAAGGTATAGACTATGAGTCAGCAACTAGCGGTGGGCATTGATATTGGAGGTACTAATACAAAGTTTGGAATAGTAGACCGTCGTGGCAACATTTTGTGCCAGGATCGCATGTCAACCAAAGCTCACGAAGAAGTTACCATGTTCCTGGAAGAACTGCATCAGCGTTTATCAAAGCTGATCGACCAGGTAGGCGGCATTGAGAACATCAAAGGCATTGGCGTTGGAGCCCCTAATGGTAATTATTATACAGGAAACATTGAATACGCTCCTAACCTGCGCTGGAAAGGAATTATCCCGCTTGCGCAGATGCTTGAAGAATTATTCGGCCTGCCTACCGTGCTCACCAACGACGCCAACGCGGCCGCCCTTGGTGAAATGACCTACGGCACGGCGCGCGGCATGAAGGACTTTATCACTATCACGCTGGGCACCGGCGTGGGCAGCGGTATTGTGGCCAACGGCCAGCTTATTTACGGTCATGATGGTTTCGCAGGGGAACTGGGCCACGTGATCGTGATCCCCGGCGGCCGCCTGCACCCCGGCACCGGCGCGCACGGCTCGCTTGAATCCTACGCATCCGCCACCGGCGTCACCAACACCGCGCTGGAACTGCTGGAAGCAAGGCCCAACGAGGAAAGCATGCTGCGCAACCACACCGCCGAAGAGATCGATTCGAAAATGATCTACGAAGCCGCCATCAAAGGCGACAAGCTGGCGATAGAGATCTACGAGTACACCGGCAAAGTGCTGGGCGAAGCGCTCGCGAACTTCGTGATGTTCTCCAGCCCCGAAGCCATCGTGCTGTTCGGCGGTCTCACCCAGGCCGGCGACCTGATCATGCGTCCCGTGCGCGAGCATATGGAAAAGAACCTGTTACCGATCTTCCAGAATAAAGTGAAATTGTTATTCTCCGAGCTGAAAGAAAGCGATGCCGCCATTCTCGGCGCCAGCGCGATGGCATGGGAGATGAAAGACTAATTTTTCTTAACATTGTGGGGTATGAACAGCAGAAGGAATTTTTTGAGAACGGCCGCTCTCGGCGCGGCAGCCCTGTCGATAGACGGATTGCCGGCGGCGGCGCAGTCCCGCAAGGGTAAAGGCAAAGGGCGCAAGCCCATCGTGGTCTCTACCTGGGACTTTGGCGTCGCGGCCAACAAAGCCGCATGGCAGGTGCTCAAATCCGGCGGCCGCGCGCTCGACGCGGTGGAAACCGGCGTGCATGTACCGGAAGCCGACCCAAAGAACCACACCATCGGCTACAGCGGCTTTCCCGACCGGGACGGTCATGTAACGCTGGACGCCTGCATCATGGACGAACACGGCAACTGCGGTTCCGTGGCGGCTTTGGAACACATCGTGCATCCTATTTCGGTAGCGCGCAAGGTGATGGAAAAAACGCCGCATGTGATGCTCGTAGGCGAAGGCGCGCT
The DNA here is from genome assembly GCA_051958695.1 of Chitinophaga sp. GTDB lineage: Bacteria > Bacteroidota > Bacteroidia > Chitinophagales > Chitinophagaceae > Chitinophaga. The sequence goes on from JBQCFV010000329.1 coordinate 2,794, forward strand.
GCAATTCGCGCTGGAGAACGGTTTCAAAAAAGAAAACCTGCTTACCCCCGAGTCGGAAAAAGCCTGGAAGGAATGGCTCAAAAAATCGGAATACAAACCGGTGATGAACATTGAGAACCAGAGCTACGAAGGTAAAGATCCCGGTACTTTCAACGAAGTGCCGCAGCAGGAAAACACCACCGCTTTTAACCCGCTCAAACTGCCCGGCAACGTATACAACCACGACACGATCGGCATGGTGGCGCTCGATGCGCAGGGCAATCTTTCCGGCGCCTGCACCACCAGCGGCATGGCTTTCAAGCTCCACGGCCGCGTGGGAGATTCGCCCATCATCGGGGCGGGCTTGTACGTGGACAACGCCGTAGGCGCCGCCACCGCTACCGGCGTGGGCGAAGAAGTGATCCGCGTGGTGGGAAGTTTTCTCGTAGTGGAGCTGATGCGCCAGGGATACACTCCCGAAGCCGCCTGCAAGGAAGCCGTGATGCGCATCGTGAAAAAAAATCCCGAACGTTCCAAAGGCATACAGATCGGTTTTCTCGCGCTCAACAAAAAAGGCGAGCACGGCGCATACTGCCTGCATGAAGGGTTCAGCTACGCCGTTACCACCGGCGACAACGAGGAAGAGGTGATCAAAGGCAAACATTATTTCTGATCGTTCCTTACGTTATTTTTTGATCGGCTGCCGGGCGTACTGGCAGCCGATCCTTATTTTTGCAGACATGGAAAAGATCATCCTCGAAATATGCGCTACATCGCTGGCGTCCTGCAAAGCGGCGCAGGAAGGCGGCGCCGACCGGATAGAGTTGTGCGACAACCTACTGGAAGGCGGCACCACGCCCAGCTACGCCACCATCAAGCTGGCGCGGGAAGCGGTGAAGATCGCTCTCTACCCTATCATCCGCCCGCGCGGTGGTGATTTTTTGTATGACGAGGATGAATATGCGCTCATGCAAGAAGACATCAGGGTGTGCAAAGCGCTCGGTTGCGACGGCGTGGTGACCGGTTTGCTCACCGCGGACGGGAAAGTGGACATCCCGCGCACACGCGCGCTGGTGGAGCTGGCAAAACCGATGGGCGTTACGTTCCACCGCGCGTTCGATATGACGGACGATCCGTTCCGGGCGCTGGAAGACGTGATCGCCAGCGGCTGCGAACGCATACTCACATCGGGCCAGCGCAATACGGCGATGGAAGGCGCGGGACTGATCGCTGAACTGGTAAAAAAAGCAGCCGGCCGTATACGCATCATGGCGGGCTCCGGGCTGCGCGATCATAACGCCGCAGCGTTGGCTTCGGCCAGTCATGCGAGAGAGTTTCACACTACTGCCAAAGAGTTTGTTGACAGCCGGATGCAGTACCGCAATCCTCATGTGAGCATGGGCGGCATTCCAGGCGTACCCGAATACGGGATCGCCGTTACGAAGGCAGATACGGTGCGGCGCATCCGCGAAGCGGCGGAAGGTGCGTTGAATGATCTGTAATGACTACTTTTATCCACATTCTCCCGAATGTGCATACTTCTTTATTGTTGTTATATTAAATAAATTTTAAATTAGTCGGAAGCATGAAAAAAACAGGTTTACTGGTTTTAGTATTGTGCTGCGGAATGATCGTGAAGGCGCAGGTAAAAGGCGTCAAACACGTGATCCTTATCGGTATGGACGGACTGGGCGCATACGCCATCGAAAAAGCGGACAACCCGGTGATGAAACAGATGATGAAAGACGGCAGCTGGACATTGGAAGCGCGCAGCGTGCTGCCTTCTTCCAGCGCGGTGAACTGGGCCAGCATGATCATGGGCGCGGGGCCGGAATTGCACGGCTTCACGGAATGGGGCAGCCAAACCCCGGAAGTGAAACCCAGAACGCTGGACCAGTACGGGCTTTTCCCTTCCATCTTCACCCTGCTGCGCGGGCAGCACCCGGGTGTTGAAATGGGAGTGATCTACAGCTGGCCCGGCATCGGTTACCTGTTCCCGAAAAAGGCGGTGAACAAAGACCAGCACTGCCCGAACGATACCGCCACCACCGACGCGGCGATCGCTTATATCAAAGAGAAAAAACCGGCGTTCCTGTTCATACATTTCGACCAGCCGGACGGCGTGGGTCATGGTATCGGGCACGACATACCCGAATATTATGAACAGGTGCATAAAAACGACGTGCTGCTTGGCAGAATAGTGCAGGCGGTGAAAGACGCGGGCATCTGGGACAGCAGCGTGCTGGTGCTCAGCGCCGATCATGGCGGCATCAATAAAGGGCATGGCGGGAAAACGATGGTAGAAATGCAGATACCCTGGATATTCACCGGCAAAGGGATCAAAAAGGGGCATGAAGTGAAGGAAAGCGTGATGACGTTCGATACGGCCGCCACCATCGCCTGGATATTCGGC
>JBQCFV010000330.1:0-5005 GCA_051958695.1 Chitinophaga sp.
GCTTCGGTTTCCAGGGCGATCTCTGGCATTACCTGCAGGGCCAGGCTTACAACTCCGGCTTCAGAGGCAACAACGGCATCGTGGTGATACCCACGGCCTACGACGCCTTTGCGGACAACGATCTGCGCAAAACCAACTGGATGCTGATCGGCCCGCTGAAAAAACATCCGGCCCTCCGGGAGAACGTTGGGGATTCTTTAGTGCTGGGTACTGAAGAATATAACGGGAAACCCCTTATCTTCGTGAAAGAGATCCGTAAAAATACCCAGGGCCAAACGGGCGAGGGAACAATGATGGATGGTGAAGAGAACAGCGGCGCGCGCTTTGCGAAGTACCTGCCGGACCAGCAGACCAACACGGAGGAATATTGCAATAATGATTTTGTGCTGTACCGCCTCGCGGAGATCTATTACAACAAGGCCGAAGCGCTGATGCGGAAGAACGGGGGAGTAGCCACTTTGGAGGCCGTAAACCTGGTAAACGAGGTGCGAAAAAGAGCGTTTTCTGCAACTGACTGGATTACAGCGGCTTATACAATTCCTGAATTAACTTTGGACGAATTCTTGGCAGAACGGGGCCGCGAGTTTATTTTTGAGGGGAAAAGACGTACAGATTTGATCAGGTTTGGTAAATTTACGTCCGCAAGCTGGTGGGACCATACCCCCTCCGGCGACAAATACAATGTGTTCCCGATTCCTTACAAGCAAAGATTGCTGAACAAGAATCTGACACAAAACGAGGGTTACGAACAATAAATAACCCCTGCAAACAAGTGCTTATCATACAAACAATAAAGAGTAGCATCTAACGGCTGGCCCATTCCTGGGCCGGCCCCTCTTTTTTCACAAAATCGATTTTGCAAACATGAAAAAATTAGGATGGTGCATCATTGCCCTATGCGCAGGCTTACAGTCCAATGCCCAGACAGTTTCAAAAGTATCCGACCCTGTTGAATGGGTGAACCCGCTGATGGGCACCGATTCAAAGGTCAGCCTGTCTAACGGTAACACCTATCCGGCTGTGGCCGTACCCTGGGCCATGAATTTCTGGATGCCGCAGACCAATACCATCGGCAACGGATGGGCCTATCAATACAGTGCGGACAAGATCCGCGGCTTTAAGCAGACGCATCAGCCTTCCCCCTGGATCAACGACTACGGCCAGTTCGCCATCATGCCCGTTACCGGTAAGCTGAAGTTCACGCAGGACGCCCGCGCCAGCTGGTTTTCCCACAAAGCCGAAACTGCCAAACCATACTATTACAGCGTATATCTCGCCGACGCGGACGTGACCACGGAAATAGCGCCCACCGAAAGGGCCGCGCAGTTCCGCTTCACCTTCCCGGCTACGGACAGCGCTTTTGTAGTGGTAGACGCCTTTGACAGGGGCTCCTATATCAAGATCATCCCGAAGGAAAACAAGATCATCGGTTACACCACCCGCAACAGCGGCGGCGTTCCCGAGAACTTCAAAAATTACTTCATCATCACCTTCGATAAACCGTTCACCGTGGCGCACGCCTGGAACGGTTCGCAGCTCGCAAAGGATACGCTCGAATACAAAGCAGGCCACGTCGGCGCCGTAGTAGGCTTTAAAACCTTCAAAGGCGAGAAGGTGAACCTCAAAGTGGCTTCTTCCTTCATCAGCCCCGAACAGGCCGCACTGAACCTTCAGCGCGAAGTAGGCAGCGACGATTTCGACGCCACAAAACAGAAAGCGAAAGAAAGCTGGAACAAAGAGCTGGGCAGGATACTCGTGGAAGGCGGCACTGCAGACCAGGTGCGTACTTTCTACTCCTGTCTCTACCGCGTGATGCTGTTCCCCCGCAAGTTCTACGAATACGACGCGAATAATAAGATCGTGCATTACAGCCCGTACAACGGCAAGGTGCTGCCCGGTTATATGTTTACCGACAACGGTTTCTGGGATACCTTCCGCGCCGTGTTCCCGTTCTTTACACTGATGTACCCCGAGCTGAACAGCCACATCATGGAAGGACTCGCCAATACTTACAAGGAAAGCGGCTGGCTGCCCGAATGGGCCAGCCCCGGCCACCGCGATTGCATGATCGGCTCCAACTCCGCTTCGCTGATCGCCGATTCTTACCTGAAAGGCATCCGTGGTTATGATATCGAAACGCTGTACGAAGGCATCCTGAAAAACAGCGAGAACGAAGGCCCGCTCAGCTCCGTAGGCCGCAAAGGCGTGAAGTATTACAACGAGCTCGGTTACGTGCCTTACGACGTGAAAGTGAACGAGAATGCCGCGCGCACGCTCGAATATGCTTACGACGATTTCACCATCTATAAACTGGCGATCGCGCTCAAACGCCCGCAGGCGGAAATAGACCGCTTCGCGAAACGCAGCCAGAACTACCGCAACATCTTCGATCCTGAAACGAAGCTGATGCGCGGCAAAAACAAAGACGGCAAATTCATGACACCTTTCAACCCCTTCAAATGGGGCGACGCCTTTACCGAAGGGAACAGCTGGCATTACACCTGGTCCGTTTTTCACGACGTGCAGGGCCTCGCCGGCCTGATGGGCGGCCGCGAACAGTTCGCCAAAATGCTGGACTCCGTGTTCACCATGGCGCCCGTATACGATGAAAGCTACTATGGCGGCGTGATCCACGAGATCCGCGAAATGCAGATCGCCAATATGGGCCAGTATGCGCACGGCAACCAGCCTATCCAGCATATGATCTATCTTTACAATTACGCCGGCCAGCCCTGGAAGGCCCAGTACTGGGTGCGCCAGGTGATGGACAGGCTGTACCACGCCGGGCCCGATGGCTACTGCGGCGACGAGGATAACGGGCAAACCTCCGCCTGGTACGTGTTCTCCGCTATGGTTTTTTACCCCGTATGCCCCGGCACGTACCAGTACGTACTCGGCGCCCGGCTGTTCCCGAAAACGACGGTAACGCTGGAAGACGGCAAACGTTTTGTGATAGAAGCGCCGGGCAACAGCAAGACGAATGTTTATACGCAAAGCGTCACCCTTAACGGGAAAGCATATACGAAAAACTGGATCGGCCACAAGGACATTCAAAATGGAGGCGTCATGAAAGTAGTAATGGGCGCCACTCCGCAAAAAAACAGGGGAACCACCGAAGATGCGTTCCCGTATTCGTATTCGACAGCTAAAAAATAATCAAGATCCTGGAATAGTAGCTCTAATTGCTATTTCATTGTTCACTGTAGACATTACATCCCGATTCTTCGGGATGTTTCTTTTTTATCGCTTCGCAGGTTTGCGGCTCATGTAAAAGGTGAGCTTTCCGCCGTTCATGATATCGTTGTGATCGATGAACGGTTTCTGCAGTGTTTTCCCGTTCAGCACCGCTTTTTTCACGTACACGTTCTGTTCGCCCTGGCCAACCGTTTCCACGGAAAAGGTTTTCCCGTTTTCCAGCTGAATGGTAGCGGATATTACGGCGGGGCTGCCCAGCGCGTATTCCGTGGAGCCGGGGCATACGGGGTAAAAGCCGAGCGAGCTGAAAAGGTACCAGGCGCTCATCTGCCCGCAGTCGTCGTTGCCGCCGAGGCCGTCGGACGTGGGTTTGTACATTTTCGGGAGGATCATGCGCACGCGTTCCTGCGTTTTCCAGGGCGCGTCCGTCCAGTTGTAAAGGTAGGCGGCGTGATGCGCAGGCTCGTTGCCGTGCACATAATTGCCGATGATGCCTTCGCGGGTGATGTCTTCCGTTTCGGCGAAGAACGCGTCCGGAAGGTGCATGGTGAAGAGGGAATCGAGGTGGCCGGTGAACTGTTTTTTCCCGCCCATCATGGCGATCATGTCCGCTGGGTATTGCGGCACGTAGAGGCTGTAATTCCAGGCGTTGCCTTCGATATAACCCTGGCCGTGCGTGCTGAGCACATCGAACTCTCTGCGGAACTGTCCGTTGCTGAGACGCGGCCGCATAAAGCCGGTGGATGCGTCGAATACGTTGCGGTAATTGAGCGAACGTTTGATGAACTCGTTGTAAAGGTCGTCGCGGCCGAGCTTTTTCGCCACCTGCGCGATGCACCAGTCGTCGTAGGCGTATTCCAAAGTTTTTGATACGGATGAGCCGTTTTTGTCTTCCGGCACATAACCCAGCTGCATGTACCATTCCAGCCCGTCGTAAGGTTTGTAGCGGGCGGTGTTGGCGCAGGCTTCCAGCGCCTGCATGGCGTCGTAGCCTTTGATATTGCCTTTGATGATGGCGTCCGCGATCACCGATACGCTATGATAACCGATCATGCACCAGTTCTCGTTGGCCTGGTGGCTCCATACGGGCAGCATTTTATGCACGCTCTGGTTGTAATGTTCGAGCATGGAACGCACCATGTCCGCATTGCGCGCCGGCTGCAGGATGTTGAACAGCGGGTGCAGCTCGCGGTAGGTGTCCCAGAGCGAAAAGGTGCTGTAATTGGTAAAACCTCCGGTGGTATGGTTCAGCTGGTCGAGGCCGCGGTAGCCGCCGTCCACGTCCATATAAGTGGTGGGGCTGAGGTAAGTGTGGTAGAGGGCGGTGTAGAAGTTGATGAGATCGTCCGGGCGGACGGTCTTGACATTTACTTTTGAAAGTTCTTTGTTCCAGGCGTCCTGGCTTTGACGTTTGACGGCTTCAAAGTCCCAGCCGGGGATCTCCGCGGCAAGGTTGCGCATAGCGCCCGCGGTGCTCACGGGCGAGAGGGCGAATTTGATTTTCACCTGTTCCCCCGCCTTTGTATCAAAATCGAACCACGCCCTGATCTGCCGGCCGGCCATTTCGGGGAAGTTCTCCGCCTGGTTGAATTTTCGCCAGAAACCTTTGTACACGTCGTTCGCATAATTGCGGTGGCCGTATTTTTTGATGGGTTTTGAAAAGGTCATGGCGAAATAGAGCGTGCGGGTGCGCGCCCAGCCGTTGGTCTGGCGGTAGCCGGTCACCAGCGTGTCGTTCTCCACGCGCACGAAGGTCCAAACGTTTTTGTTCGGGTAATTGTAAATGCCGGCCATCAGGTCGAGAATGATA